>CAZQWP010000007.1:0-9052 GCA_964597005.1 uncultured Methanosarcinales archaeon
GATGGTTCAAAGAATGAAGCAAGAAGCTCCATGCGTAAGCGTGGAGTAGTTCACAGCTACTCTGCGCTGGGACCTGAAAGAAGGCGTCGTGAACAAGAAATTGGAGGAAGTAGTCATGAAGAATGTTGCTGCTTTTGCTAATTCACAGGGCGGCACATTACTTATTGGTGTGGATGACGAGGGACAAGTTCTCGGTCTTGAAAAAGATTATCTGTCACTTGATAGTGTGGATCGGGACAAGTTTGAATTGCATTTACGCAACCTGCTCAATCAGCAATTTGGAGTTGGTTTCGTCACGCTCAAGTTGCGAATCCAGTTCCACGAGGTCGAAGGCAACGAGGTGTGCCAAATTGAGGTAAATCCTGCGAAGGAGTCAGTAATTCTGAAGACCAAGGACAAGAATGGGCAGACGATTGAGAAGTTCTATACAAGGAGCGGAAATTTCTCGCAGGAGATACCGCTAAGTGAGATAAGCGAGTATATGAAGGAACTTTTTCACACATGAACCTGAGATGATACGTTGTTGAATAAACCGCCACTCTTGCTTGCTGGAAAGCGTTGCTGGATGGTCAGGCACGACCCCGACAAGCTGCACAACATTATGAAAACCCTTTTCTATTATTTCCCGCTCATTTCCATAGTAACCATCTCTATTGGAGCTGATTGTTTTTTCAAGATTTTTTAGTGCATCAGACGGCATCTCATGATTTTCACTGAAAACATAAAATCTATTTTTGAAAACTTATTTAAAAATCTCATTCTCACACCACCACACCAAAATTTATTTAAATCTTACATCCCACCTTATTATTGGAGGTTAATTTATGAAATGCGATATTTGCGGAGTGGAAAGCGACGCTAGATACTGTTCCAAATGTGGTACAGTAATGGATGAAGTTATTAAGAAAGTAGGCGAAAAACGGTGGAGTGCCATGGACGACTGCTCATTCATCTATCCCAGGGTGGTAAGGGTCGGCAAAGGCGAACTCACCGTCAATGACATAATACAGGCACTGGAAAGAGAAGATTAGGTATTACATCTTCTAACTGAAAAGTGCAGAATCCGGGTAATTTGAACATTGCCCGGGATCATATTTTTTGCTGCCGGACCCTGATCGTTTTGTATAGTTCACCAACTACCAGCAAAGGCAGTCCGATAACGAACAGCATCAGCCAGTCGTTAAATGCAAGCGGCACGGTCCCTAGCATTCCTTGGAGGAAAGGAGTGTAGACTGCAAGTGCCTGCAAGACGATAGTACCTGCCACAGCCAGAAGAAGATAGGGGTTCGACCAGACCTTCACCTCGCTTAATGGGTAGCGGAACGAACGGAAATTGAACACATTAATTTTTTCAAAAATGATAATTCCTGTAAATGCCATAGTCCTTGCCCTATCAAGGTCCATTCCATTATGTGTGAACACATAGATCGTTGCAGCACCTATCCAGAGTCCGATAATGGATATCGCAACAAAGGCACCCTTTGAGAGGATTGGCTGTTTCGGGTCACGTGGTCGCTGCAGCATGGCATCCTTCTCGGCAGGTTCAAGACCCAGTGCAAGTGCGCTCATCCCGTCCGTCACAAGGTTCATCCAGAGGATCTGAACAGGTAGGAGTATCAGCGGCAGGTTAAGCAGTATGGCACCAGTAATTGCGATAACCTCCCCGAAATTGGACGAGAGCAGGTATCTGGTGAACTTCAGGATATTGTCATATTCGCGCCGCCCCTCTTCCACACCTGACACAATGCTTGCAAAGTTATCATCAACAAGCACCATATCGCTGGCTTCCTTTGCCACCTCCGTGCCCTTGATACCCATGGCGATACCGATATTGGCACGTTTAAGGGCAGGGGCATCGTTCACACCGTCTCCTGTCATGGCAATGATCTGTTCGCCTTCCCTGAGTATCTCGATCACGCGAAGTTTGTGCGCAGGAGAGACCCTTGCAAGTATCCGTGTTTCAAGGAGCGCATCTTTGAGTTCATGATCAGACATCCTATCGACATCAGTTCCCTGAAGTGTCCCGCTACTCGAAAGACCGATATTTTCAGCCACCGCCCATGCTGTTAGCGGCGAATCCCCTGTCATCATTATAACATCGATACCGGCGCTGTGGCAGAGCTTTATAGCATCCCTTACCTCAGGACGCGCCGGGTCAAGGATGCCTGCAAATCCCAAGAGCACCAAGTCCTGTTCCACCGATTCAGGAGTAATTTCAATATGTTCCGGTAACTCGCGGTATGCCACTGCCAGCACCCGCAAACCCTTTGCTGCAAAATCCTCGTATATTTTCTGAAGTTCCTTTTTATCTGCCCCTGACATCTCGGCAGGTGTACCGTCCACAAGCTGCTTTGTGGAACGCTCAAGTATCATCTCGGGTGCGCCCTTCACATACGCAGTGTTCTTATCGTTAGGATATATTACGGTCATCCGCTTGCGCACGGAATTGAACGAGAACTCCGTGACAGCCGGAGAAGTTGAAGATGTTATGTCCTTTTTGAACAGTCCTGCCTTGTGTGCAGCCACCACCAGCGCACCTTCGGTAGGTGCACCCATGATACGCCAGTTGTCCTCAGAATGTGAAAGTGTTGCATGGCTGCACAGGAGACTGGCTTTAAGGAATCTGGCAAGATCAGGGTGGTCATCAGGACTGACGGTCCCACCACCGATCCTGAACTCTCCCTTTGGCTCATACCCTCTCCCTGTAACTTCAAACGTGCTGCTAGGAACGTATATTGTTTTGACCGTCATCTCGTTTTTAGTAAGTGTCCCTGTCTTATCCGTACAGATCACAGAAGCCGAGCCAAGGGTTTCCGATGCAGCTAACCTCCGTATCAAGCAATTTCTGCGTGCCATGTTCTTGATACCAAGGGCAAGTGTCAGGGTGACAACCGCAGGCAGTCCTTCAGGAATGACAGCCACAGACAGCGAGACACCTATAAAGAACATCTCAACGAGATCACGCTGCTGGATGAGTCCCACCAGAATGACAAGACTAGCAATAACAACAGATATCTCCCCGATACGTTTTCCAAGGACGTTCAATCTCTTTGCAAGGGGTGTGTCCTCCTCTTCCACCTCCTGTGCAAGTCCTGCGATTTTTCCGAACTCGGTGTTCATTCCGGTATCAACAACAACACCCTTTCCCCAGCCATTCGCCACCGTGGTGCCCATAAAGCCGATGTTGCTTCGCTCTACTAGGATGGCATCTTCAGCTACGATTCCTACATTCTTTTCAACAGATGTGGATTCACCGGTAAGCGGTGCTTCGTCCATTGCCAGGCTGTTGGACTGAAAAATATAGACATCTGCGGGCAGCTTTTCGCCCATTTCAAGTACCACCACATCACCGGGTACGATAAGTGCCGCATCGATCTCAACCGATTCCCCGCCACGAACTACGGTTGACCGCTGCCCGAGCATACGCTTTAAGGCTTCCATTGCCTTTTCGGCTTTCCATTCCTGAGTGAATCCAAGTAATGCATTCAGCAGCACGATTAACATAATTGTGCCAGCATCGACAACCTCGCCTATGGCAAAGGAAACAACCGCCGCAATTATCAGGATAACGATTAGTACATTCGCAAACTGCCTCAGGAAGACCTTCAACCTTGTCTCTTTCTTCTCCCCTACGATCTCATTCCTGCCATATTTTGTGAGCCGTTCCTCAGCCTGGCTTATGCTCAAGCCGTCAGCAGAAGTGTCAAGTTTTTCGAATAACTCGTCAGATACAAGCGAATGCCATTTTGTCAAACTTACTGCTCCATCCACTCCTATTGTTCATATGTAGGACGCATGAATATTTAATATTTTGCAGATTTTTTCTCACCCAAATTTCCGCGCAGCAGTTTCTATCGCATCGAGCAAACTGTTCTTTGGCATGATCGTGGCAACCGGGATTCGCAGGATCTTTTCAACCGTTGTGCTTACGATGGGTGCGCATACTACGGCTTTTGCCCCCTCCCGCTCGGCACGGACAGCCGCAACGATCGCTCCTTCCATTGAGGTGGCAGAATACTCCCTGATTGTAACAAGTGTATCTCCGATTTTCCTTTTTGTTTCACTGATACTGTCCAGCACAGGACGTGCTGCGATTACGGCAATAAAATCGCCTTGCTCAGATTTCTCGATTTTGCGTATAGTCCTCACGATCTGGCGAAGTGTCTTTATGTTTGGCTCCCTTTTCCCTGAAAGGATTTTGTAAAGAGTGCTTGGAGGGATATCCGCCTGTTTTGAAAATTCAAGAGCTGTGAGCCCAAGTTCCTCCTTGATCACTTTTGAAAGCCGTTGCTGAAACACCTCGTCCGATTCGAATGCTGCATTAATAACTTCATCCCCAATGTTCATCTTTTGTCTCCTTTCTATTTTCACATTTGTATAATATACTTGCAATCATTAATACTTTTAGGACAGAATTGTGGCTATATGGTAAATGATATATAAGGTGTTCAAACGAATAAGACTTATCAATGTTTTTACCAGCTATAAGGTGAAAAAATGACAAAACTCAAAGGTATAATATTTACTACAATTTTGATACTGGCTGCATTGTTCGTATCAGGATGTGCAGAACCCCAGAAAGAAACGATTACGGAACTGGACTTTGGTTACCAGCCCAGTACACACCAGATCGCGTTCATGACCGCACTGGAAAAAGGCTGGTGGGTCGAAGACCTTGCTCCCTTCGGGATAGAGACCATCACAGACCATGAATTCCCAACAGGTGCACCCGAGATGCAGGCAATGCTTGCAGGTGAGCTGGATGCTGCTTATGTAGGAGCCGCTCCGGTTATATCTGCAATTAGCTCAGGTCTGGATGCAAAGATTGTTGCAGGGGTCCAGACACAGGGTTCGAACCTAGTTCTTCGACCCGAGTTTAACTATACAGGTCCTGAAGACCTGAAAGGTTTAAAGATAGCAACCTTCCCTCCAGGTACAATCCAGGATACGGTATTAAAGAACTGGCTCAAGGAAAACGGGGTCGACCCTGAAACTGATGTTGAGATTGTGGGTATGGGTCCCGGGGATGCAATAACCGCCATATCTGCAGGACAGGTTGATGCTGTCTTCTTACCGCACCCGGCACCTACGATCATTGAGAGCGAAGGAAATGGCCGTTCAGTGATGGCGTCAGGAGAAATGCTTGAAGGTCATGCCTGCTGTGTACTTGTGGTCAGCGGGGACCTGATACGTGAAGATCCTGAACTGGTCAAGCAGATCGTAAAGACCCATATCAGAGCAACGGAATACAATAAAGCCCATGTCAACGATGCAGCTGCCGTATTTGCAAGGAAGACCGGCTGGGAAGTGGAAAAAGTGGAAAAATCCCTTGCTGAATGGGACGGCGAATGGATCTCTGACCCGAACCTGATCGTGGACTCAACAGTTGAATACACACAGGTGCAGTATGAATTGGGTTACATAGACCAGGCACTTACAACAGATGACATATTCGATCTCAGTTTCTATGAAGCAGTGAAAGAATAATGCCTGTTAATGGCAAGATACATGAATGAACAAAACGTATCCTATCCCGGTTCTGGAGGTCTCAACACCTCTGGAATACCGGAGGATGCATGAAAAAAAAACTCACAGAAGTAGTAGAACAGAAAGGCCTCGAAGTAATATCAATAATCTCCGCACTTACACTGTGGCAGCTGGCGGCTGACTTGATAGTAAAAAACAAACTGCTTATGCCGAGTTTTACGGATGCATTTGCTTCTTTTCTTAAAGTTGTAGAAAACGGTGTGATCTTTACGGACACTTGGGTCAGCCTGCTCCACTTTGGTATTGGTCTGGTCCTTGCCTTTGTGATCGGAATTCCCATTGGTATCATCATGGGATGGTTCAAGACCGCAAACCGGATTCTTGATCCCCTAATTGAGATCATTCGCCCTATCCCACCGCTTGCATGGATACCTTTTGCCATTGTCTGGTTCGGGCTCACTCATCGATCAGCTGGTTTTGTGGTATTCCTTGGGGCGGTGTTTCCCATAATTATCAATACCTTTACGGGTTTCAGGAGCATACCGCGGGTATATGTTGAGGCTGCAAGGGTACTGGGATGTATGCGTGACCGTGACCTGATAAGGCATGTGGCACTTCCATCGGCGCTGCCATCCATCGTGGCAGGTATACGGATTGCCATGGGGATTGGCTGGATGTGTCTTGTTGCAGCAGAGATGTTCGGTGTCAGTAAGAATGGTCTTGGACACAAGATATGGTGGCACTATTACCTTCACCAGATGGATTCTGTGCTCGTGTATATGCTGCTCCTTGGTGTTTTGGGCCTTATAATCGACAGGACATTTCGGCACTTCACGGACAAGCAGCTCCTTAAATGGCGTGCTGGAGAGGTGATGTGATTGGGCAGGGTAACAGTGAACAGTGTTTCTCGGACATTTGAAAAAGAAGAGGGTGATTCAACCGGTGCACTGGACAACGTGAGTCTTGAGATACAGGATGGGGAGTTTGTGTGTTTCATAGGTCCTTCTGGTTGCGGAAAGACCACCCTCCTGCGGATTATAGCAGGGCTTGATTCACCCACAGCCGGCAACATCACACTTGACGGGGTGCCGATCACAGGTACAGACCCAAAACGTGGTATGGTATTTCAGGAATACTCGCTGTTCCCGTGGAGGACTGTGATCGACAACATTGCATTCGGACCTCAAATGCAGGGTATACAAAAGAAAGATGCCAGTGGGGTGGTAGAGAAATATCTGGCGCTCGTGGGACTTGAACAGTTTAGGAATAGCTATCCCTATGAACTCTCAGGCGGAATGCGTCAAAGGGTGGCAATTGCGCGTGCACTGGCAAACGAACCTCAGGTCCTTCTCATGGACGAACCCTTCGGGGCACTGGACGCACAGACAAGAAACGCACTTCAACACGAACTTCTGGAGATATGGGTGAAAAAGCACGTTACAGTCCTTTTCGTGACCCACAGTGTGGACGAGGCAGTGTTCCTTTCGGACAGGATCGTGGTCATGACATCCCGGCCAGGAAAAATAAAAAAGATTGTCACGGTAGAATTTCCTCGCCCACGCGACCGTACAGGGGCAGAGGCAAACGCTCTGCGGAACAGTCTGTTAAAACTGCTAGCTGAAGAAAAAAAAGGATAGTTCAGGATATTTTGTAGTATATTCATGTGCGCCTTATTCTGAGCGCACGATTACCTTTGTTCCGGACTCTATTTCTTTGATGTTCACCTTGCCTACAAGTTCTAGGGTGTTGTCTGCTTTTGCAAACCCGATGGAACATCCCGGGCGTACGATCATTTCTCCTCCACAGGTAGCAGAGTTTGCGACCTTTACATTGTCAAGGAGTGTCAAATTACTATCTACTTCGATGGTGCCACCAATCTCTGACCTTGGACCGATAATAGCGCTGCCAGCCTGTATGTTATGTTTGACAAAGGACCCCTTGCCAAGTTCAAGCGAACCGCTGACTTTCAGGCTTTTCCAGAAATTAGCACCAGCGCCAACTATCATATTGCCGTCAACTGTCACACTATCCTCAAAAAATGCCTTTTTCTCGACAACGTAGGTGTTTGAATCAGCATGGTACCTGATAAACTCATTGTTCATTTTTATCACTGTTCTGCGTTTTTTGTTGTATATCATTTATAAAATTATGTTAGTCCAACTCTGTCGGACTCCTTGAAACTGATTCCAAGATCTCCCGGTAAATCTAACCGAGGGGGGATTTTTTTGGATCAGGCTTTATTTTCACTTCCGAAAATACCGATCTTGTATCTCACCACTTCTTTTATGGCATCACGTGCAGGTCCGCAGATCTTCCGGGGGTCATATACATCCGATTCTGTCACTACTTTCCTGACCGCATCCCGGAATGTCAGCCTGAGTTCGGTATCGATATTTATCTTGTTTATTCCCAGTTTTACAGCCTTGACAATGCTATCTTCCGGTATTCCCGATGCACCGTGAAGAACAAGAGGTATGTCTACTTTCTTATCGATCTTCTCAAGTCTCTCAAAATCAAGTTTTGGTTCCCCTTTGTATATCCCATGTGCGCTTCCAATGGCAATTGCAAGTGAATCTACTTCTGTCTCCTCAACAAACTGCACTGCCTCCTCGGGATCCGTGAAAACGGCATCTCTCTCATTTACAGATATCTGGTCTTCCACACCAACAAGCCGCCCAAGTTCGGCTTCAACGGAGAGTCCGCAGGGATGCGCTACATTAACTACTTTCTTTGTGATTGCAACATTTTCCTCAAAAGGCAGCTTTGAGCCGTCTATCATGACCGAAGTGAATCCGTGCCTTATGCACTGTAGTATCACATTAAAATCCGTACCATGGTCAAGGTGAAGGGTCACGGGTACATCTGTACTGGCTGCTGCTGTCTTTGCAAGCGCTTCGATATATTCGATACCTGCATATTCGATTGCTCCCTGACTCGCCGCAAGGATAACAGGTGCATTCATTTCTGATGCCGTGCTGACTATTGCCTGTGAGATCTCCATATTGTTGATATTAAATGCTCCGACTGCGTATCCACCATCGTTTGCTGCGTCCAGTACTTCTTTATTTGTGACCAATACCATGTAAATCCTCCTCGATTTTAATGCAAATTAGATTTTCTTGTTGTAGTAATTGTATTTGGTTATTATAAATGCTACTCTCTAACAATAGTTTGCCGGATTTCAAACACCACTACAGGGTCAGGATTTGAGGTCCTGCCCGTGCAATCTAACCGATGATAATGTCATCGATCCTCCGCTTTGGCACATGGTGCATACCTTCACAGTCACGCCAGTACCTGATATCGCCATCATCTCCCGTAGCTTCGATGACTACCTTTTCCTGGGGCACACCAAGGGCAAGGACAAGTAGTATCTCGAATCTTTCGGGAATATCAAGAACATTGCGAAGACCCTACTGCCTAATTGAACCGATTACAAATCTTCCAAGACCCTTTTCAGTGGCACCGAGCAGGATGTTCTGGGTGGCGATCCCTGAATCATGAGCAAATGACTGGCTGATCTCGCTGTCCCCGAGTACGCCAATGTAAGCAGGCGGTCTTTCCC
>CAZQWP010000007.1:9152-17602 GCA_964597005.1 uncultured Methanosarcinales archaeon
GACGAGTTCCCTCAATGTTTCGGATTTTATGGTAATATCTTGGTGAAATCGGCGACAACTTCTGATTTTTGAAACCATGTCTTTTATCATTGTAAAATTAATTGTTTTTTCGGCGTTAACTTTTTTGGTATTGATTAATTTTGTTTCATAATTCCGATCTTTGAATTTTAGATGACATGGCCGTAGGCATCATATATTATTCAGTTAATATTATATAACATAAATGATAATTATACAGTTAATTGAAAAACAAGATTCAGTGGGCAGTGGCACATATGAAGACAACTGCAAAGAAGTGCAGAACCACTCTGAAAAATGGACATTAAGAGAACTACTGGATAATAGATTGTTCAAAATACCAATTGCTTGATATGGGAGCAGCAAATGTAAAAATGTAGAATAATTGAAAGTAATGCTGGTGACCAACAAATATATATCAAGTATAATCATGATAGATTGGCAAACATTTATTTATTAGCGGTCTGTATTAGCAGCAAACACATTAACACTTTTAAAAATATTTATATTAAGGGCTGTAAAAGCATCTCCAAAAACCCGACCCAAGATCGATTCAGGAGGAATTTACTCGCATGAGCAAGGTAAGAACAGGCAGTTTTTCTATCGAAGAACTGGAAAACGTTCAGATAACAATTGGTAGTATTGTCGATGCAATTGAGAAAAAAATTGAAGAGGAGGGGGATATGGGTCCTACCCCGAAACCCGGGATTGCGGACCTCAGAGATTGGGATCATAAATTACTCAATCGATATGAGCCGGTCTACACTCCGATGTGTGACCAGTGTTGCTACTGTACTTTCGGTACATGCGACCTGACCGGCAACAAAGAGGGGGCATGTGGTATCGACATGAAAGCCCATCAGGCACGGGAATTCCTGCTTCGTGTAATCACCGGAGCTGCAGCACATGCCGGGCATGGACGGCACTTGCTCCATCATCTGATCGAAAAATACGGTCGTGACCATCCAATCGATTGCGGACCTTCAAACCTTAAAATGCCTGTAACCCAGACCGTGACAGGATATAAGCCAGAGACCTTAGGGGATCTTGAACCAGTTCTGGATTACGTGGAAGAGCAGCTAACACAGCTTCTGGCAACGATCCACGTGGGGCAGGAAGGCGCAGCAATTGATTTTGAATCAAAGGCAATGCATGGTGCGATGATCGATCATGTGGGTATGGAAGTGTCGGATGTTGCACAGATATCCTGCCTTGGTATGCCAAAATCCGATGCCGAGGCACCTCTTGCAGAGATCGGGATGGGATGTATCGATTCCACAAAACCTGTACTGCTCTGTATCGGTCACAATGTTGCGGCTGTGACATATATCATTGATTATATGGAAGAACATGACCTTTCTGATAAGGTCGAATTATGTGGATTGTGCTGTACGGCCATTGACATGACCCGCTACCAGATGGACGGCGGTGGCAAGCCCACTGCAAAGATAGTTGGAAGCCTTGCAAAGGAACTGAAAATGATACGTTCCGGTGTACCGGATGCGATCGTTGTTGATGAGCAATGTGTACGGGCGGATGTTCTCAAGGAAGCACAAAAACTTTCGATGCCTGTGATCACCACAAATGATAAAATAATGTACGGCCTGCCAAACCGTTCAAACGATAGTGTGGATGATATCCTGAATGACCTTGTAAGTGGAAAGGAAGCAGGGGCACTGGTCCTTGACTTTGAGAAGGTGGGGGAACTTGCACCGCGACTTGCCCTGAAAATGGCACCTATACGCAAGGAAAAAGGCATAACTGCTCTTCCAAGCGATGAAGAGTTCAAGGAACTTGCATTCAAATGTGTTCATTGCCTTGCCTGTGAACTTGATTGTCCCACCAACCTTCCTATCAGCGAAGCAATGAAAGCAGCATCTGAAGGAGATCTAACCTCATTTGAGAGGTTGCATGACAAATGTATTGCATGCGGCAGATGCGAACAGGTCTGTCCGAAAGGGATCCCAATATTGAACGTTATCGAGAAAGCATCACAGAAGGTCATACGTGAAGAAAAAGGAATGATGCGTGCAGGAAGGGGCCAGATAAGCGATCCCGAGATCCGGGAAGAAGGTGTCAACCTCGTGCTCGGTACCACTCCAGGTGTCGTTGCGATGGTGGGTTGCTCGAACTATCCGGATGGCACCAAAGACCTTTACGATGTAGCAGATGAAATGCTTAAGCGAAACTATATCGTTGTAATGTCAGGATGTTCGGCAATGGACCTGGGGATGTATAAGAACGATGAAGGAAAAACACTTTACGAGCAGTATCCTGCAAAATTCCTAAAAGGGAATCTGATAAACGTAGGTTCATGCGTAGCCAATGCCCATATCACAGCAACCGCAATTAAAGTAGCAGCAATATTTGCAAAGAGGAATGTAACTGGTAACTTCGAAGAAATCGCTGACTATGTATTGAACCGGGTGGGTGCTGTTGGTGTTGCATGGGGCGCATATTCACAAAAGGCATCATCCATTGGTACAGGTTGCAACCGGCTGGGAATTCCAGTGATCGTAGGGCCGCACGGTTCAAAATACCGCAGGGCGCTTATCGGCAAGCCCTATGATACGGACAAATGGACGGTATATGATGCAAGAAATGGTGAAGTGATGCCAATAGCGCCAGCACCTGACTATCTGCTCACTACCGCAGAGACCATTGAAGAGATGATGCCCATGCTGGCGAAAAGCTGCATCCGACCCAGTGATAACAACATGGGAAGGATGATCAAGCTTACCCATTACATTGAACTTAGCCAGAAGTATCTTGGCGTGATGCCTGATGATTGGCATATTTTTGTCAGGAGCGAGACCGACCTGCCCCTTGCAAAACGCGACGAACTTTTAAAGATATTGGAGACCGAGCACGGCTGGGATATCGACTGGAAGAGGAAGAAGATATTGTCCGGTCCGTCCATGAAAATGGATGTTTCGGCACAGCCGACAAATATCAAAAGACTTTGCAAGGAGGCTTAATGCAATGGTTGACACAACCAAAAATACCCGGATATACACCACATGGGGTACAAAAACCGCAAAGCCTGTGCAGCCGAAAACTGTAGCAAAGTTAATCACTAAAGCAAAGCGTCCGCTGTTAGTTGTGGGTTCGTTGGTACTTGATGAAGAGATACTGAGCAGGGCAGTTTCAATTGCCAAAACAGGGGTTCCTGTTGCTGCCACAGGTCATTCCATCAAAGGATTCGTGGATAAAGGTGTTGACGCGAGGTACATTAACGTCCATTCGCTTGGTGGTTATCTCGGTGACGAGAACTGGCTCGGACTGGATGGTAAAGGTCAGTATGATATGATCATCGTGCTGGCTCATAAAAAATATTATATAAATCAGGTACTTTCAGGGCTTAAAAATTTCACGAACTTAACAACGATCTCTATTGATAAACATTACTTACAAAACGCAACCATGTCCTTTGGGAACTTAAGTGACGAGAACCACCTTGAGGCACTGGACGAATTGATTGAAAATTTATGAATGATCGAGACCGGAAAACAACGGAGAATTAAATATGGCAGATGAATTCCCCTTTGAGATATCACCAATGTTCGAGGGTGAGAGAGTTAGAAAAGGCGACATGTATGTCGAACTTGCTGGACCGAAATCCAGAGGGTTTGAACTGGTCAGGGCAGTAGAAATGGATGGGATAGAGGACGGTAAGTTCACACTTATCGGACCTGACTTGTCAGAGATGGAAGAAGGCACCAGGCATCCCCTTGCAATGATCTACCGCATTGCAGGGGAACTTGTAGAACCCGACCTCGAGGCCATTGTTGAGCGGCGGAACCACGATTTCCAGAACTATATTCAAGGTATCATGCACTTAAACCAGAGGTATGATATCTGGTTAAGGGTTAGCAAGGATGCTATCAAGAAAGGATTAACCTCCTTTGAAATGATTGCAAAGGCTAGCATGATGCTCTTTAAGAACGAACTTCCATTTATTGAGAAAATAGATGCAACCTATATCACGGATCTGGATGAAGTCGAAAAAGAACTTGCCAGTGCAATGGAAGCATACAGTGCAAGGGATGAGCGTACCCGTGATCTTCACGACGAGGATGTGGATGTGTTCTATGGATGTTCACTATGCCAGTCATTTGCACCGACCAATATCTGTGTGGTGACCCCTGACAGGATATCGCTTTGTGGAGCCATTAACTGGTTCGATGGGAGGGCAGCGGCAAAAGTTGACCCGGAAGGTCCCCAGTTTGCGATTAACAAAGGCAAGGTCATTGATAAGATTGGAGGCGAGTATTCCGGCGTCAACGACGTTGCAAGTTCCCTATCAAGTGGTGAATATGACCGCATAAAGCTTCACTCCTTCTTCGAGTACCCGCACACATCATGCGGTTGTTTCGAGGTAGTCGGTTTTTATGTACCTGAGGTCGATGGTATCGGGTGGGTTGACAGGGACTTTGCAGGCACAGCTCCAAATGGTCTTTCATTCTCGACAATGGCAGGCCAGACTGGCGGTGGCAAACAGATCGTTGGATTCCTTGGCATTGGAATAAACTACTTCCGTTCACCAAAGTTCATTCAGGCAGACGGCGGCTGGAACAGGGTTGTCTGGATGCCAAAGAAACTGAAGGACAAGGTGTCAGGGGACATACCCGGCGACATAATTGATAAGATCCCAACTGAAGAGGATGCATCGGACCTGGAATCACTCAAGAAGTTCTTGATGGAGAAAGAGCATCCTATAGTTGAGAAATGGGTTGATGAAAAAGATGCTGAAGTAGAGGAAGAATCTGCATCCCAGATGCCCGGTACAATGAGTGTACAGTCGCCATTCCAGATACCTGCTATCCAGATGCCTATGTCTGCAGCAGACAGCAGTGGTGTCAAGTTGGTCTTCAAAAATGCCAAAATTTCTATTGATCGCGTGATAGTTAAAAAGAGAGATTGATGTAGAGGTTTTTTTGTGACCAGGGTTATTGCGATAACAGGCAAGGGTGGAACAGGTAAGACAGCAGTAGCTGCACTTCTTATCCGCTACCTTACAAAAGGAGATAAGGTAGTGCTGGCAATTGATGCCGATCCTGATACTAATTTACCTGAGACCCTGGGATGCGATTCAGAGAAGACTCTGGGGGACGTGCGTGAGTTCATGCTCAATGACCGTGACAACCTGCCACCTGATATAAACAAGGAATCAATATTCGAATCTCGGATATTTGAGGTACTTGTCGAGATGCCGCGCTATGATCTTCTGGTCATGGGGCGTTCTGAGGGTGCGAGCTGTTATTGTTATATTAACAATTTGCTTCGCAGTGTAATGGAAAGGCTTGTTAAGAACTACGATACGATTATTATTGATACTGCTGCGGGACTTGAGCATTTCAGTCGCAAGACTATCCGTAAGGTGGATGATCTGATCGTGGTTACTGATGGCTCCCGTCGTGGGCTCAGGACTGCTGAGAGGATACACGACCTTGTGGATGAAGTTGAGATCGAGATTGGAAATATCTATGTTGTTGCAAACAAGGTCACTGTTGACAATAAGGAAAAGCTTATAGAACTTGCAAAAGAGCTGAACCTGCAATTGATAGGTATGGTTCCTCTGGATGAAAAGATTGCTGAGCTCGACCTGAAGGGGGAGCCTTTGGTCAATTTGCCAGAGGATTCACCTGCAATGACAGAGGTTGAGAAAATAGCAAAGAAGTTGGAATTATAACATTTAATGGTCACAGGTTACGATTGTTTAGGCAGACGGTGGAAGATACATGGCAAAAAAGATAAAGTTGTCAAATTTAACTGACATGTTCAAGGATATGGACGTTGAGGCGCTTGAGGGTGTAACCATTGAAGGCGACATCGAACTGGATTTGAGTGGAGGAGGCGGTCTTGATCCAGCACTTGCTTATTCACTGGGGCATGAGGCTGCACAGATCGCAGTGCATATTGCAAACATTTCCAGATTGCTTGGATATCCTGTTGAGCAGGCGTTTGCTGGATATATGGGTGCAGCGTCTGGTGTGGAAGGTGTTGCCGGACCGACACGGTTAAAAGAACTTCTCTTTTCAAAATTTGAGGTTTCGAATGCCGAAGAGTGGAAACACAAAATACAGGAGGTCACTCTTGGTGCTACATCTGCAGATGGCGGAACCCGAAAGAATACGATAACTATAGGTGGTGAGAACGCACTTCCATACTATTTCGATGCACCTATGCCGCACCGCAATTACGTGACAATAGATGTGTTCGACATACCTATCAGTATGGCGAAGGCTGTCAGGGTGCATTATGAGGATGTTATGAACGATCCTGCAGAATGGGCAAAGAAAAATGTGCGCGAGTTCAATGCCGATATGGTAACGATTCACCTGATATCAACTGATCCGCTTATCAATGATACGTCTGCAAAGGAAGCTGCAAAGGTTGTGGAGGACGTGCTGCAGGCGGTGGATGTGCCCATTGTTATTGGTGGTTCGGGAAATCCCGAAAAGGACCCTGAAGTACTGGAAAAGGCGGCAGAGGTCGCAGAGGGTGAGCGGGTACTGCTTGCATCTGCAAGCCTGAACCTTGATTACGCACGGATTGCAGAAGCAGCTAATAAGTATGGACATGCGGTTCTTTCATGGACCCAGTTAGAGATCAATGCCCAGAAGGAACTTAACAGAAAACTTATGAAACAGTGTAATGTCCCAAGGGAGAACATTGTAATGGACCCGACCACTGCGGCTCTTGGATATGGACTTGATTATGCCTATTCTAATATGGAGCGTATACGTCTGGCGGGACTCATGGGTGACGAGGAACTGGCGTTCCCGATGTCGTCAGGTACCACCAATGCATGGGGTGCGCGAGAGACATGGATGGTCTCGTCACCCCTTAAACAGGATTCGGATTGGGGACCCCGCGAATATCGTGGTCCTATGTGGGAGATCGTGACAGGTTTATCACTTGCACTGGCTGGGAATGACCTTTTCATGATGATGCATCCGGGGTCTGTGCAGGTTTTAAAGGAGATCACGCAGACGCTTTTTGGTTCAATAGAAAATAATCCGATCGACATCACCAACTGGATCGGGGAGGTCTAAAAATGAAACTCAACAGTCCACTACAGGCTTACAAATATCTTCCAGGTGACAACTGCGGTGAGTGTGGTGTGCCCACATGTATGGCTTTTGCTTCACACCTCATCGACCGCTCTTTAAAACTTACAGATTGTACTCCTATACTGGAGGATAAGTATAAAGCCAAATTAATCGAGCTTGAAGAGCTTCTGGCACCGGAGATACGTGAGGTTGAGATCGGTGTTGGTGAAAGGGTAGTGAAGATAGGGGGGGATGATGTCCTCTACCGTCACAAACTTACGTTTTTCAATCAAACCGCACTGGCTTATGATGTGTGGGACACCATGGACGAAAAGGATCTCGTTGAAAGGGTCAATCGGATTAAGGACTTCAGAAAGTTCTATGTGGGAGAATTTTTGAAACTTGACATTATCGCAGTGCGCAGCGTATCGGACGACCCCGACAAGTTTGCAGATACTGTGAAGAAGGTGCTGGAAACATCTGACCTGCCGCTGGTCCTTTGTTCGTTCAACCCGAAGGTGCTGAAGGCAGGACTTGAGGTTGCAGGGGACATGAACCCTCTTATCTATGCTGCGACTAGGGGCAACTGGCAGGAAGTAGCAGACCTTGCACTTGAGTATAAAGTTCCTGTCACACTTTTTGCACCTGATGACCTTGATCTTCTTAAATCCCTTGCAAAGACGTTCACTGAGATGGGTATGGAAAACCTTGTTCTTGATCCTGGAACATTCCCATCTGGCACGCGGCTTAAGACCACCTTCGAGAACTTCTTGAAGATAAGGCGGGCAGGCATCGAGTGTGATCGTGGTATTGCATTCCCGATCATGGCGGTCCCCCTTACTGCATGGATGATGCATAACGATCCTCTCAGTGCATCGTACTGGGAAACTGTTCTTGCATCGGTGTTCACTGTCAGATATGGTGATATAATGCTGCTTCATAGCATTGAGCCACATTCGCTGCTTCCTGAACTGCATATACGTGATACCATCTATACCGACCCGCGTAAACCCGTGACAGTGGAGCCGGACGTTTATGAAGTCGGATCACCGACTGCAGATTCACCGTTCTTTGTTACCACGAACTTCGCGCTGACGTATTATACCGTTGAGAGCGATCTTTCATCCAATGGTATTGACTGCTATCTTATGGCAGTTGACACCGAGGGTATTGGTGTAGAGGCCGCGGTTGCAGGTGGGCAGCTTACGGCGGCAAAGATAAAGAAAGGGCTCGAAAATGCAGATTTTGTTCTAAAGGAGGACACATCCCACAATACCATCATACTTCCTGGACTTGCGGCGCGCCTGCAGGGTGATGTGGAAGATGAAACGGCTGCAAATGTCATGATCGGGCCTCCGGATTCAGGTCGAATTCCAG
>CAZQWP010000008.1:0-15330 GCA_964597005.1 uncultured Methanosarcinales archaeon
AAGTCATACTTTATCTACAATAAAATTAAAAGAGCAGTGCAATGAAAATAGGTATCGCCATAAAAGACCCTGATGACTGGACCGCAAAAGAACTTATTAATTCTGCACGACAGAAGAACATAGAACCTTCAGTCATAAACCTTAAGAACGCAGTTACCACCATACATCCAGGTGTCAGTTATGCTGCAAACGGCACGGACCTCTTAGAACTTGATGCGCTCATTGTCCGTGATGTTGGTGCCGGTGCATTTGATGGCGTTTCATTTCGTTTTGATGTTCTTCGCCAGCTTGAAAAGGAAGGCGTGATGGTGGTCAATAGCCCTGAAGCGATACAGAACGCTGCGAACAAATACCACTCAACCTGTCTTCTTGCAAAAGCAGACCTGCCAATCCCGAGAACAGAGGCCGTTCAGAACACAGGAGATGCACTCAACGCAATAGCAGAATTTGGCGATGCAATCATAAAACCTGTCTTTGGGTACAAGGGAATCGGCATCCTGAGAATTAAAGACGGCACAGCATACTGGTCCGATAAAAAAGAGACAACAAAATCAATCGAACAACTGATCAATGACATGATAAGTCAAAGGGGAATGCTTTACATTCAGGAATTCATCATGAATCCGGGGCGTGACATACGTGCATTTGTGGTCAACGGGAATGTCATCGGAGCGATATACCGTACAGCCCCTGAAGGTTCATGGATCAACAATATCAGTCAGGGTGGGACTGCCGGTCGATGCATACTGTCATCCGACCTGGATGATTTGTGCATAAAAGCTGCCGGAACCATTGGTACAGTGTTTGCGGGTGTGGACATTATTGAAGGTCCGGACGGGGCAACGATACTAGAAGTCAATGGTACGCCATCGGGGGCAGGTGTCTATAACGCGTGGGGCATAAATGCCGCTGACCACATAATCAACTATGTAACAACAAGGACCTGAAACATGACCGAATACAAACAGTGCATTGTGATACGTGATGACCTTAAACTGTCAAAGGGAAAACTTGCGGTACAGGTTGCCCATGCAGCCGTTTCTGCATCCGAGTGGGCAAGCAGAACTGCGCTTGAGGAATGGAAAAGTGGGGGACAGAAAAAAGTTGTTTTGCGGGTGCCAACCCTGCGTGACCTCTTTGAACTGAAGGAAGTTGCAAGGCGCCATGACCTTCCCACCGCACTGATCACCGATGCAGGACTTACCGAGATAAAACCCGGAACAATAACAGTACTTGGCATTGGTCCCGCAAAGTCCGATGAGCTTGATAAGATAACAGGTGACCTGAAACTCTTATGATCTATCAGGAATATATCAAGCAATATCAAGAATGGGGACGGATCGATGAAAGATATCGCATCTGCATTGAAAATATTATTAATATTTACGCTGATCCTAATTTCATTATCTATTTCCGGTTGCTTATCTGAACCTCTAAATGATATCAAACAACGTATTGATTCAATACCCAATGCATCTACAACCCCCGACCGTTATGAACTGGATGTTTCCAGACTGACGATCCCTGAAGTACCCTCCAAACCTCCAGGAACACCTGAAGATATCCCTGAAGCAACTTCACATACACAACCCGGTTTTAAACTATCAAGCCAGTACCAGCATACGGCTTTTTATGAAGGAAGCACAGGCGTGATAAAAATATTTGTTGAGAACAAAGGCGATACAGAGGTATTCGTTTCTCGATATGGAATAAAATTTTCAGGTGAAGATAAATGGATCAATCAGGAAACAGGCATTACCATTCCTATTGGTGAAGAGAAATATATCGGTATGATCAGCATCGAGATACCCGAAGGGAAAGATAACGTAAGCCTGCAGCTCGGTTTGTCACTACTTGCAAAAACCGAATCGAGTAGATGGTATGACTATCAAAACCAGTTCTTCGATGAATTTACGGTAGATGTTCTCCCAATACATGCAAAAGAGGACCCTGATTATTTATCCAACATTCCGCATGTGGTTGAGATCACAAATATGAAGGTTGATTCATCGGATATAGAAGTCCGAAAGATCGCAGCAAACGCTGCAAAAACCTATCCCGGCAAGTACAATATATACCAGGTCTGTGCCCTTTTTGACTACACTAAAGAAAATATCCAGTACATCAGCGATCCGAGGGGGCGCGATTACTGGGCACCACCGAACGAAACCCTGAATATCTGTGCAGGGGATTGCGACGATTATTCAATCCTGTTATCATCACTCATCGAATCCATAGGAGGTACGACGCGGATATACCTTACAGACACACATGCCTTCATGGCTGTATATATTGGGAACGATTCGGAAAATATTGAAAAAATAGTAGAAGCTATAAGTAAATACTACGGACCTGTTCCTGTACATTATACCACTGATAAGTACGGTTCATGGCTTATGCTTGACCCGACCTCCAGTCTTTATGTAGGTGACCTACCAAGCGGCACTGCACCCACATCAGATGGATGGACATATATAGACACCACAACTGTAACAGCCATTGATATCTTTCCAAACAAATAGGAGTTGCCATTTATGGAAGTTCCGTTCATAGAAAAACAGATAGGAATTGACCTGTATTTTACAGGTACTGAAGGGATCGGGGGAATGTTACGCCAAGAGATCGATGATTTCATTGTAAGGGAGATCACAAACCGTGAAGAAGGTGACTCTGGCAAATACCTGATCCTTGAACTTACAAAACACAACTGGGATATGCACCATGTAATTCGGGATATCTCAAGGAAACTGAGAATCAGCCAGAAGCGTATAGGTTTTGCCGGGACCAAGGACAAACGTGCGGTTACCACCCAGAAAATTGGGATATATGATATGACCCCGCAAGCGGTTGAGCAGGTCCGTTTAAAGGATGTTGAACTGAGTTTTATCGGACGGTCAAACCAATCCGTTGAACTGGGTGATCTTATTGGAAACGAATTCAAGATCACGATCCGTGATATTGATCTAAATATCGCTGAGCTGGAAACAAGACTTACGGAAATTACGGATGACATCCTGAAAAAGGGAGGAGTTCCGAACTTCTTTGGCATACAGAGGTTCGGTGCAATCCGTCCGATCACGCATGTTGTAGGAGAAGCGATAGTTCGTGGTGATATTGAAGACGCTGCACTCACATATATCGCAAAATCCTTCCCTGATGAGCCGGAAGAAACAAAACTTGCACGGGACTATGTGTACAACACCAAGGAATATATCGAAGGGCTTAAACGTTATCCGTTAAACCTCAGATATGAACGTGCAATGATGCACCATCTTGTAACCGCTCCAGAGGATTTTACGGGTTCATTTACACTGCTTTCCGGAAACATTCTCAAAATGTTCGTTCATGCATACCAGTCATGCATCTTTAACAGAACCCTTTGCATGCGAATACGGAAAGGATTGCCCCTTGACCGTGCGGTTGAAGGAGACATTGTGTGCTTTAAGAACAAAGCAGGTCTCCCGGATACTTCAAAGACACAGGAGGTCACTTCTGAGAACCTTGATGGCATGAACAATTTGACCAAACGCGGGCGTGCCTTTGTGACTGCACCCCTTGTAGGGTATGACACACAATTTGCATCCGGACTGCCGGGTGAGATCGAGCACCGTGTTTTTGAGGAGACTGGAATGCCGATCGAAGGTTTTAAAGTTCCACTTATGCCCGAAATAGCTTCAAAAGGTCTGAGGCGTCCGATATTACTCAATGCAAATCCTTCGTTCACTGTAAGTGAAGATGAATTGAATCCAGAAAAAACAAAGGCAGTGCTTGAATTTTCACTGCCAAAGGGGAGTTATGCAACAACCCTGCTCCGCGAATATATGAAAGTCGAACCTGCAAGGATGAGTTAACATCCCTACTATTAACATTGACTTAATCCTTGCTTAAAATCATCGCTTCTACAAGAGCCTTGAACGGAGGAGAAGGACGCCCTGGTCTGGACTTAAATTCCGGATGGAACTGAGACCCAAAGAAAAAACTCTTGCCCGGGATTTCCACTATTTCCATCCGGTTCTTGTTTTTTCCTGAAAAGACCGCTCCATGTGCTTCTATCTGTTCGATGTATTTTGGGTTTACCTCGTACCTGTGCCTGTGGCGCTCCACAATGGCATTTGTTCCGTAGATACGCTCAGCCAATGATCCGCTCTTTAAAACAGCATCGTAGTTGCCAAGACGCATTGTTGCACCCATATCAACCACATCTTCCTGCTCAGGCAGGATATCTATAACAGGGTATGGAGTATCCGGATCGAATTCTGTGCTGTTTGCACCTTTCAATCCTACAACATTCCGTGCAAACTCGATCACTGCAAGCTGCATCCCCAGACAAAGGCCAAGGTACGGAATATCATGCTCCCTTGCATACTGGATAGCCAGGATCTTTCCCTCTGTGCCACGTTCACCAAAGCCTCCAGGCACAAGGATACCATCATATTCAGCTAACTGCTTAACAGCAGCCTGATCCTTTTCAAAGGATTCTGATTTCAACCAATTGGTATCAACATTGCAGCCGCATTCAATAGCCGCGTGTTTGATGGACTCTCTTATACTGATATAGGAATCCTCAAGATGAGTATACTTCCCCACAATTGCTAGCTTGACCCTGCCAGTCATGTTTTGCATTCTGGAAACCATATCGTTCCAGGAGGAATCTTCACCCTTTGCATCAAGGTTCAGCTTCTCCATCAAATAATCGGTAAGTCCCTCTTTCTCCATCTGGAGTGGCACTTCATAGATATCCCTTGCATCATGTGCACTTATCACAGCTTTTTCAGGTACATCACAGAACAGTGAGATCTTTTCTTTTGTGCTTTCATGTAACTGCTCCTTGCATCTGGCAACGATTGCGTCAGGGGTCAGACCCAGTTCCCTCAGGTCTCTTACAGAGTGCTGGGTGGGTTTTGTCTTCTGGTCACATTGGGAATCAATGGTAACCAGTGTCACGTGTATCAACGCGATATCGTCCTCTGCTTCTTCCCTGTGCATCTGCCTCACTGCCTCCAGGAAGGGCATGCTCTCGATATCACCAACAGTACCGCCGACTTCGATCAAACAGATGTCTGCACCGCTTTTTTTGGCCACGCTTCGAATTCGGTCTTTTATCTCATTTGTTATATGGGGGATTATCTGGACTGTCTTTCCAAGATATTCGCCTCTTCGTTCCTTTGAGATTACGGCCTGGTATATCTTACCGGTAGTTAAGTTGTGGTTCAATGCGAGTTCGGTATCAAGAAAACGCTCGTAATTACCGAGGTCGAGATCCACTTCACCGCCGTCTTTCAGTACATAGACCTCACCGTGCTGGAAGGGACTCATGGTACCCGCATCTATGTTTATGTAAGGGTCAATTTTGATGGCCGTTACTTTATAACCTCTGTTTTTCAGGTTTCTTCCAGTGGATGCAGTTGTGATTCCCTTTCCAAGTCCACTCATTACTCCACCGGTTACTATGATATATTTCATATAGATTCAACTACCTCGTAATTTCATTTTATGATTGGAAGTTTTACCAGCAAATATGCAATCAAAGCCGTGAATAATATAGATAAGGCTATTGCCGGGTAAAATGACAGGGTCTCAAAACTGAACAATATCATCATCTTCGCAAAAAGATAGAATACCATTGTCAGAATGCTTACCCCAACAATGAAAAAAACCAGCTTGAGGGTCATGGCATCATAAAAACCCTTAAACAAGTGAGCAGATACTTCATGAAACTCTGCATCCCAATCACGAGTTACCCTGCTTCCAGAAGTTACAGATGGTTTGGAAAGTTGTTCATCGACATCCACCTCCACTGGAAATTCTTCCGGGTCAGGTATGCCTATCTTAATTGTGAAACTTTCCTTTTTCGAACCGTATCCCACCGTAATAAATACCTCGCCTTTGGTGAAAAGTCTGCCTCCGGCTGGTATGCGTACAATCACAGGAATATATTCCTCATGTCGAACATAGGGATTGTTCTCCAGAAAAGTGACATTATCCTTGAGTGATTCACTGGTCGATAGATGCACATGTGTTGGCGAACCGTAGTTAATAACCACCATTTCAAAACTTCGTTCACCGCCTGGAGATAACGGAACCTCAACAGGGTCTGTTTCAAATTCTATGGAATTAACACCAAGCCTGTTAATGTGCACCTGCTGCAATTAAAAATCCTCGCTTAAATTAGTCCCTGAGGTCTGGAGGAAGCATATTAGGGATTCCTTCTTCTATCGGATAGTATTCATCACATCTGGAACAATAAAGCGTACCTGACATGATTTCGTTTTCATCTTCCTCTATGATATTAAGGACGATATCTCCTTTACATAGAGGGCATGCAAGAATGTCCATCAATTCCCTTTTCACGTTATCAACCACTAAAAAGTAAGCAGTCTATTATATCAAACTTTTCCTATCAAGAAAATCCTCCATCCGGTCGGATTTACTTCGTGTACATATTTTTACAAAAGATATACATTAAAAAAATAAAAAATAAAAAAAGATTGGTCTGTATAAGACCAATTAGTGGTGTTCGCTTTTCGGTTCGTTCTCTTTCTTAACTTGTGCTTCACTGCATGCTTCCAGACAGGCTTTGCAAATTTGCACCGTTTTTAGATCCATACCTTTACTAAAGGAAGGAACCTCGATACTCACTGGATATACAGTGGTCATCGAGCCGCATGTGTCACACTTGTTCTTTGAACCGCCTGAAACTCTCGAATTTGCTTCATGAGCAAACTCGAGACATTTCTCACATAAATTAACCTCAGTACCTTTGGGATATGCAAAAGCAAACCTTGGCATAAACACTTTTACAGGACATAAGGTCGGAAGAGCTACTCCACATAGATCACAATCTGCCATATTTCATACCTCCATTAAACTATAAGCACCTTTGCTGCTTCCATCGCCCAGTTTATGAACGGTTCTGGCCAAATTCCTATTGCCAGTACCCCTGCAAGCGCAATAAACAATGCAACTGCATATGGAAGTGGTTCGGAAACCTTTCCACCGCTTGCTGGCAGGAAGTACATGTACTTTACAAGGCGAGCATAGTAGTACAGTGAAAGTGCACTATTCAGAATTGCAATCATAGCCAGCCATACAAGACCTGATTCGATGGTCGACGAGAACAGGATGAACTTGCTTGTAAATCCTGCAGTTGGGGGTATTCCTGAAAGAGCAAATACAAAGATCATCATTGAAAATGCTGTGAATGGCATTCTCTTGGCAAGTCCTTTATAGTTGTCCAGATGGTCAGTGTCCTTTGCGTTCTTGTTACCGGAAAGCACCATGTATCCGACAACGGCTGTTACAAGAAATGCCCCGGTCTTCATGAATGCATGCGACAGTGTGTAAAGAATACCACCTGTAAGTGCCATAGGTGTCATTACAACAAATGCTATGGAAATATATCCTGCCTGTGCAACAGACGAATACGCAAGCATTTTCTTAACACTTGTCTGTGATATTGCAACTACATTTCCAAGTGTCATCGTGATTACGGCCAGTACCGCAAAAGCGGTTTGCCATGTACTACTGAGTGCAATGAGTGCAATCATAAACACCTTGAATGCTGCAATGAATCCCATCTTCTTGGAACCTGCTGCAAGCAGTGCTGAAACAATTGATGGGGAACCCTGATATGCATCAGGCGCCCACATGTGGAAAGGTACAAGTGCCATCTTAAAAGAAAATCCTGCGATCAACAGTACTACTGCAAGTATTCCAATCGGACTTGAAGCAAGAACATCCGCACCCTGTGCAATTCCCGGAATGCTTGTCGTACCTGTCATTCCATATACGAATGACATACCAAACACCATGAGGGCAGATGAAAGGGAACCAATGATGAAGTATTTCAATGCCGCTTCAAGTGACTTGGGATTCTTTTTCTCGAAACCAGCCAGTGCATAAGTAGAGAGACTTGCAAGTTCAAAACCAACGAACAATGCCACAAGGTCATTTGCGGAAGCAACGATCATCATACCGATCGTACCCGACAAGACAAGTGTGACAAACTCGTCTGCATTGCGATTGCCTTCAGTATACTTAATTGCTGAAATGGATACCATCAAACCAACCGAGAGGAACACTATCTTGAAAAACTGGGATAGTGCATCGACTGTCAACGTATCATTAAAGAACGATGCGTTTGCATTAAGACTAGAGATGGTAAAGAGCATTGCAACAATAACTCCGATTGTTGCGATGACTCCAAGTATCTTTTTAGACTCTGTGCGCAGGAATAATCCTGCAAGCAGTACTACCAAAGTAGTGATGAGCAATGTTAGTTCAGGTGCCAATAACATATAATTTACCATTTTTCACACCCCCGCCAAAGCCATAAGGCTTACGATCTGTTCGGCGCTCGTTGTCATCATATCCAATACAGGAGACGGGTTCAATCCAAAGTATAGAACCAGCACTGCAAAAACCGCCATTGAAAACGTTTCATAGCTTTTAATGTCCTCGATATGACCTAATTTTTCATTAAACCCGCCAAACATGGCTCTCTGCAGTGCCCACAAATGGTAAGCTGCCGTCACCACAATTGCAAGCATTGCAAGTATCACATACACTGGAAGTGTAATGTACGAGAATGTAAGCACCATAAATTCAGCGATGAAACCACTGAGTCCCGGAAGTCCAAGATATGCCATAAACCCAAACATCATTATAACTGCCAGTTTTGGCATCTTCTGGGCCAGACCACCGAGTTCGTCAATGACACGAGTTCCTGCTGTGTTCTGTATAACTCCAATAGTCATGAACATGATACAAGTTATCAAACCGTGTGAGAACAACTGGAACATTGCCCCGGATACTGATAGCGGCACAAGTGCAAATGCTCCCAGTAAAACAAAACCCATGTGGCTCAGACTCGAAAATGCAATCATCCTCTTAAGATCCCTCTGTGTAAGTGCCATCAATGCACCATAGAGTATACTGATTACTCCCAATCCCGCTACGATGGATATTATCGTATCCGGTGAACCGGTGAACGGTAGCAATGGAAGCATTACTCTGAACAATCCATATCCTCCCATCTTGGATAGCAGTGATGCAAGCAGGATACTGCCTGATATTGGCGCTTCCACATATGCATCCGGTTGCCAGTTATGGAAAGGTACAGATGGTATTTTCACAAGGAAACCGAATAGCAATGCAAGGAAGATCGCATCCTTAACAATTCCCGATTCAAACGACTGGAACTGGACTAACAGATAGCCCATATCAAAACTCGGATATCCATTCTGTGCCCATGCTCCGAAGTAGAGTGCAAAGATTCCAAGCAACATCACAAGAGATGCTACATGTGTAAACAGGAAGAACTTGATCGCTGTATATTCTCTTCTGGGTCCACCCCAGTAATGTATCATGAAATACATCGGGATGATGCTTAATTCCCAGAAGATATAGAACAGGAAAAAGTCAAGTGATGTGAATACACCCATAACTCCTGCATATGTTGCGAGAATTAATCCATATAACTGGTTCGGCCTATCGGATTCGCCCCATGAATAAATAACCAGCAGGGGAATTACGATTGCTGTTAACAGGACCAGAGGCATTCCGATACCGTCAACACCCATATAATATGTAATACCAAGAGAGGGTATCCATGCACCGTTCTCAACGAACTGCAGGTTAGCTGTCGTACTGTCAAACTGCAAATACATAAATCCTGCAAGGACAAGAGCTGCCAGTGAAGACACAAGTGCAACCATCCTTGCCTGTTCCTTTGTTTTTGTGAAGAATGATATTACTGCACCGATTAACGGTATCAGGATCATGAGGGAAAGATACGGTGTCATAATTGTACCTCCACCAGCCTAAGCAGTATAACCAGAAGACTTACTCCTGCTATGACTGCTGTTGCGTAGTTCTGAACAACTCCAGTCTGGACTTTTCTGAAATCCTTTGAAATTTCAATGATGATGTCACTTATTCCGTCAGTAACAGCACCGATGATCTTGTCTATGACATCTACGATCCGTGCAATCACACCATGAACCAGCGTTAGCGCGATCAATTCAGTGAATATCTCGTACTGGAAGTATCGCTTGGCCAATATCAGATAGAGTGGATTGTTCCGCGATGCAAGGATTCCCAGATCGAAGATACGCACGTAGTAGAGCAAGAACGAAATCAATAATCCGGCAACTCCTACGATGATCGGGAGCCACAGAATTAGCAATGGTTCATGACCACCTGCTTCGGCAAGATGATAATTACCCAGTCCAGCCAGATGTTCGATGTTTACATTAACAAAGTCATTTTCAAATGTTCCTTCAAGGAATTTACTGAAGGTTGTTTTAGTAAGGCTACCAAAAACAAGTGCTAACACTGCAAGAATCATCAGTGGAACTGTCATACTACTGGGTGATTCATGACCACCGTAGTCAGTACGCGGACTTCCGAAGAATGTCATGAAAATCAAACGGAAGATGTATATCGATGTGAGCAATGCCGCGATGATCCCAAATGCGTAAGGAATCCAGTTGTTGGTATGTTCTGCAAACACATATGTGGTCTCGATGATTGCATCCTTACTGATGAAACCGCTCGTACCGATCGGTGTTCCTGCAATCCCGAAACCAGCAAGTGAAAAAGATGCTGCTATCATTGTCAACGCCGTGATTGGCATTACCTTGGCGACTCCACCCATCTGCCGGATATCCTGTGTTCCAATCGAGTGGATCACACTACCTGCACAAAGGAAGAGCAATGCTTTGAAGAATGCGTGGTTGATAAGATGGAATAACGAGTTTCCAACAGCTTCCCCGCCTACAACAGCGCCCATACCAAGGCCAAGTACCATATATCCTAACTGGCTGACCGTTGAATAAGCAAGTACTCTTTTGATATCGTTCATCACAAGACCCATGGTAGCTGCAAAGAGTGCTGTAAATCCACCCACGTATGCGACCACCATCAGTGAATCGGGCGATGCTATGAACATTGGGAATGTCCTGGCAACCAGATACACACCCGCAGTAACCATTGTTGCTGCATGGATAAGTGCTGAAACCGTTGTTGGACCTTCCATTGCATCAGGCAGCCACACATGTAGCGGAAACTGACCTGATTTACCGACGGCACCACCAAGGAATAATAGTGTGATGAGGGTTAACTGATTGACCTCCATTCCAAAGATGTTCAGGTTCACAGCTGTCATTTCAGGAATGTGATTGAATATCTCACTGAACTGGAGAGCATATACACCCACAGGAATGTTCCCATTGAATGCATTGAACATAGCATTGAACAGGATAATAATTCCAGCCAAGAACATTACATCCCCAACACGGGTTATCAAAAATGCTTTCTTTGCAGCCGCTGCCGCGGTTGGTTTGTGGAACCAGAACCCGATCAACAGGTATGAACACAATCCCACAAGTTCCCAGCAAATAAAGAATTGCAAGATATTGTCAGAAAGACACACACCAAGCATTGCTGCAGTAAACAATGCAGTTTCTGCAAAATATCTTGGTTTGGCAGGATCATGTGCCATATACCCTACTGCATAGATATGGATCATTAAACTTACAAAAGTTACCATTGAAAGCATCACTGCTGCAAGTGGATCGATCAATACACCAAGGTTAAGTATGGAGAACCATGCAACTGACTGATGTACAACTTCCTCTGGATGCTGCAATAGGTTCAGTGTTATAAGCACTGAAATTACACATGATGTCGCTATTGCCAGAATCGGGATTATTGCACCGCCAGAAGGCATTTTCTTTCCAAAGAAAAATGTAATTACAAAGGCAAGTGCCGGCAATATTGGTATTAAATATGCAAGATCTTCTACTGCCATTATTACCACCTCAGTATATTAATATTGTCAATGTTGACCGTGTCCCGCATTCTGTATATGGACATGAGTATCGCAAACCCAATTGCCGCTTCGGCTGCTGCCAGTGCAATTGCGAACAAAGTAAATACCTGTCCTGTCATATTGTCATTGTAGCTAGAAAATGCCACAAAGTTAATGTTTGCCGAGTTCAACATCAGTTCAACAGACATGAGAATCCTGATTCCGCTCCTTTGTGACATTATTCCGTAGAGCCCCAGGGAAAAGATAAGCCCTGAAAGAAGCAGATACATTGTTATAGGAATCATTCTTCCACCTCGCTTTTTGCCATAAAGGTCGCACCGATCAATGTTGCCAGAAGCACAAGTGAAAGAACCTCAAAGGGTACTACAAAATCCGTGAATAAGAGTACTCCTATACTTTCTATATTACTCTGGTCTGCTGCATTTTCAGGAAGCTCGTCCGCCAGACTCCAAGTTGTGCCAAAGACCGACATTACAACAACCGCAAAAAACAGCATTGCTACTATCATACTAAGTACTTTATTAGTCATTTGAACCACCTATTTCCTTTGTGGTCAGCATGACAGCAAAAAGAATCAGTACTCCTACTGCTCCAATATATACAAGTACCTGTACAACTCCCAAAAACTGGGCATTCAACAGGACGTAGAATATCGCTACCCCAAACATCGATGCAAGCAATGACATTGCAGCGTGAACGACGTCCTTTACTGTAACCGTCATTATTGAAAAAATGAGCGTTGTCACTGCCACCACAATAAACACAAGTAATTCCAGAATTCCCATCATTGTTCATCCTCCTCACCAATAGGTGTTTCCCGAGCAAGCATGGCAGGTGTGAAAAGGAGTTCTTCGTGTGTCCACTTTACAACTCCTGTGGTGTAAACTTTTGTACTCGAGAGCGCATCATTCGGACACTGGTCAATGCACAGTCCACAGAACAAACAATGTCCCAGATCAAGCTCAGGGAACCATCTCGTCTTCTCGCTGTCCTTGCTTACCCTGTCTCTTACAATTTTAAGTGCACTGTTCGGACAAGTGTTGGCACATATGCCACATCCTATGCATTTACTTTTGTCGAGTTTCTGCAATCCTCTGAACCTATCAGCAAGCTGAGTAGGTACGGTTGGGTACATCCTGGTGATCGGAGGCTTATAGATATTCTTGAGTGCGTAAACAATATTTTTAATTACCATTATATCACGCCCCTATAAAGAAACGGAATGCTACTACCCACACCAGATTTATCAGTGAGATTGGTAGAAGTTTTTTCCATGTCAGATTTACAACCTGATCGATCCTGTACCTGGGAACAGACCATCTTATTGCAATTATAAAAAGTATTACAAGATTGACCTTCAATAAAAAGTACACTGTTGGCACGATAAAACCAAGCACTGGATTCGAAGTTATGAATCCCGGCAGATTCCATCCACCAAGGAAGAACAGTACCACCAAAAACGACCCGAGAATCATATGGATGTACTCTGCAAAGAACGGAAATCCCATTCCCATACTACTTACTTCTGTGATCCATCCTGCTGTCAGTTCCTCTTCCGACTCATTCTGGTCAAAGGGGAGACGTCCCATATCAGCCATCAATGCTACGAAAAATACTATGAACCCAAGAGGCTGCAGGAAAATAAACCAGATCGGACTCTGTGCCTGTGCCACCTCAACAATATTCAATGAACCAGCCATTATAGCAACACTGATCACACTTATCCCAAGAGGCACCTCGTAACCAACCATACGTGCAAAGTTTCGGAAAGCTCCGAGCAAACCATACTTGTTGTTCGAACCATATGACACAAGGAAAGCACCAAAAACCGATACAGTGGACATTGCTTCAATGTACAGTACACTGATATCCATCTCGGTTGCCACGATCGGATACTCCTGACCATTTACAAATACCGCACCCATGGGAATTGCAACCAGCATCATGAACACGGATCCCATCAAAAATATGGGTGCAAGCAGGAAAAGGATCTTGTCGGCATTTCCAGGAACTATTGACTCTTTAGTGAACAGCTTTATTGCATCACACACCAGCTGTAGTATACCATGAGGACCATTGTAATGCGGACCTACACGAAACTGGATATCTGCTGACAACTTACGCTCATACCAAACAGCTGCCATTGCAAAAAGGAAAATAAAACCTATCAGCGCAAGCCCGATTATTCCTCTCAGCCACGGACCGTATACATCAAGAAATTCTACTAGATTCATCATTATCACCTATCCCCCTCACTGGTACATCCATCCATACTTCCTGCGATCGCAGCTATATCAGCCACTGAAACACCCATCAAGAGCGGTGGTAAAGCTTGCATCGTGGGATATACAGGGCCCCTAACCTTCACACGGTAAGGCTTATCTGAACCGTCTGAAACCATATAGAACCCCATTTCTCCTCTCGGATCTTCCACCCTATGGAACACATCTCCTGCTGGCACCCTCATTACAGGCGTTCTTCTTCCATAAGGAGTGCCTTCTGGGAATAATGGTCCTTCCGGCATCTGGTCAAGTGCCTGTTCTATAATATACATGCTCTCACGCATCTCATCAAGGCGCACCTGAACACGTGCCCAACAATCACCTGCTGTCTGGGTACATACTTTGAAATCAAGATCATCATACACAAGATATGGTTCATTCTTCCTGATATCGAACGGTACTCCCGTTGCACGAAGCACAGGACCTGCAACACCAACTTCCTTTGCAACATCTGCTGTCAGGACACCAACACCACGCGCACGTTCCGCATATATGGAATCCCCATTGAACAGCATTTCATAGTCATCGAGTTCCTTTTTCAAATCGACAAAGACTTTTTTACACATATCCTTGTAACCCGGAGGCAGGTCTTCACGGACCCCTCCATATCGCAGGTAAGTATGTGTGATACGGGCACCTGTTATACTGTCAAGCAATGTCATGAAATCTTCCCGTATTTTAATCGTGTACATGAACATTGAAACGAAGCCAATGAACTCCCCATATTCACCCATACCCAGCAGATGACTCTGGATCCTTGTAAGCTCTTCCACGATCACCCGTAGGTACTGGGACCTTTCAGGCACTTCAATGCCGGCTAGTTTCTCAACTGCACCAACATAAGCTTCTTCATTGGTCAGTGCCACCAGATAACATATCCTGTCAACTATGGGAATACCCTGAAGATAGGTCTTGCTTTCCAGAATTTTCTCGATGCCCTTGTGAATGTTACCCAACTCAATCTCAGCATCCATCACTGTTTCACCTTTCAGTTTCAGGTTAAGCCTGTACGGTCCTGGCTGCATGGGATGCTGAGGTCCCATGTGAAGTATCATTTCCGAAGGACCAACTGTCGGATTCCAAACTTTTGTTTCCATATCGACCACTCACACCAAATTTCTAGCAGTTTTGTTCGGAAATCCTTCGTAGTCCTTTCGAAGAGGCATGTCGCCAAGCATTCCGGGGAACAGTACAAGCGGTTTCAGATAAGGATGA
>CAZQWP010000008.1:15430-17567 GCA_964597005.1 uncultured Methanosarcinales archaeon
AGGCATGTCGCCAAGCATTCCGGGGAACAGTACAAGCGGTTTCAGATAAGGATGATCTATATAGTTGACACCGAACAGCTCGTAGACCTCCCTTTCATACCAGTTTGCATTCCAGTAAACTGGAATAATGGACTGGATCTCTGGATTGTCCCGGGGAAGTCTTGCTTTAAGGGTTACCAGAACCTGATGATTGTATGAAGCTATAAGGTATACAATCTCTATTTCATTGTCATTGATATAATCAACAGCCGTTTCACCGCTCAGATGATCAAAATCAAGTTTATCTTTAAGATACTGACAAACCTCTTTTACTCGATCACTATTCACCTTGGCACCAACACGAATACTTGACTCGACTTTTGCGTCTGAGAGTGCATCCGGGAACGCGCCTGTAAGTGAACTAATTATGGTTTCCGCATCCATGAATTCACCTCAATATTCCGTACCTCTGTCTTTTTTCGCCATGATCTTCTTCTGGAGTTCCAAAAAACCCTGAAGCAGTGCCTCGGGTCTGGGAGGACAACCCGGAATGAATACATCTATAGGAAATAGCTCATCTACGTTCTGTACAGTACTGTAGGACTCATAGAAAGGTCCGCCACTGATCGAACAGTCCCCCATACACATAACCCACTTCGGTGAAAGCATTTGATCCCACAGTCTTTGGAGAGCTGGCAAATATTTTTTTGTCACATAACCACTGATAATCATAACATCAGCGTGTCTTGGTGAGTTCCTGGGAATAATACCAAAACGATCGGTATCATAATGAGCACATCCACATGCAACCATTTCCACACCACAGCATCCCATTGGCTGGGTCATGAACCACAGTGAACCTTTGCGACCCCAGTTAATTACATCCTGTATCGGTGTTTTTTTCAAAAAATCGCTAATTGCATTGGATTCGAGTAGGGTAACTCCTGGAGGTATTTCCTCGTTTACTTCGCCCATTTAAGAGCCTCCTTCTTTATTAGATACAAATATCCAAACAACACTACAACAAGGAACAGTAACATTTCAAACGTTGCTATTGCAGTTATACCGGGGTTCATGTATACCATTGCCCATGGATACAGGAAAAGAACCTCAACATCAAAAAGGACAAATGCAATCGCATAGAGATAGTATTCAACATTGAACTGGATCCTTGCATCTCCTGTCGGCTCAGACCCACACTCATATGTATCATACTTGTTTACTGACTTGTTTCTTGGACTTAATAGACCTACAATAAACATCGCTGCTGGTGGCATTATCAGTGATACAACTAAAAATATTGCAACCGGGATGTAACTATCGATTATTCCTGTCATAACAAATCACCTATCAAATAAACTATTTAATAACCTATCGAGATAAAAAATAAACAGGCTATTTGTATATAACTATTTCCAAATTAAACTGATAGAACAGGGATTACAAACAACCATTAGAAACGTTATTTGAGATTCTTTTGAAAAATTATGTGCGATACACATTATCAAATTTATTTTGAATTTAAAACTAAACAAATACGAAAATATCCACGAAAATAGACTATAAAACAAGAGATGAGCAGTACAAGAGATGTACAGAATAAAAAATTTCTGTAGCCTCTTGATAATTTATCAAACCTGTTTAGGTAAAAAATATTTTTTTATCACAGTACCACAATCCACACGTGATACCACAAGCCAATCGCCAACCTCATGCCTAGTGTACTTTTCAAAGATTGAGGCGCCACATGTCGGACACACATAATGTTCCTTGAAATTGCATACGTTCAAAATAGCGTTGCTTTAAGGGAGCATCACTCCCGTTAAGCGCCTTAGCTGCACGCTTACTGACACTCTTTGTATGATTGTTTGACTTACTTGTGAGTTGCTTATAATCCGTGATATATTGTGTAATGTTGGCCAGATATTTAAGATAGCCTTCATTTGCCTGTGGACCACTGCGACAGATTGTTCGAATAAAATACTCGCCCATCACATCTTCCATGACATCAAAGCATGCAGTACAGATATTATATCCTTCATAATGCTCCGAATCCTGCTCCTCACCACAAATAACACAGGTTTCCATTTTATTACCTCTACTAAATGGCAGGTCATAGATATCCCCGGTTTTGAACTCAGTGTTCTGGACCCCGAGC
>CAZQWP010000009.1:0-17447 GCA_964597005.1 uncultured Methanosarcinales archaeon
GATGAAAATTCAACGAAAAATTGAAATTTTTAGATATCTTTGAAAGTCAAGTTTGAGAGGACAGCGAAGACTGTGCTTTTTTTTCGGGTAGGTTAAACTCTGGCATTGCAAAAGGAGGGTGAGCCGATTCATCGAATAGTTTTTCTGGTGCTTCAATGGGTGAGCCGAACGCAATTTCTTCTGCCGGTTTGAGGCCTGGCATTTCAAATGTGAATTTAGAAACAGGTTCTTCTACCGGCTTCGTACTTTGCACTGTTTCGTCATGAAGGGATTTTATTCCAATTGCGGGGGTTAATTTTACTTCTGTATTTCTGTCCTTTGGTATTGACTGCAAGGTTAACTGGACATCACCAATCTGATTCTCAAGCCCATGCAATCGGTTAGTTAATCCCCCTATTTCATCCCGGAGAGCATCCAGATCTCTTGAAGACGGAGTTATGCCCTCTTCCCCAAATCCCGCATCCAATCCCTGCTCGATAAGTTTTCGTACAAACAAACTTTTGTTCTGGATTTTAGACAAACTCTCAAAAAGGTCATCTGACATGCTAATGGTAAGCCTTTTCATGGGAAATCAACTCATACAATATATGAATGCATCATATAATGTATGCACAAATCATACAAATACATACTTGTTGGAAGCCATGCGGTTATACTAGACTAAAATGTTTATCGGATGGCTGGCCGATGGCTCGATATCGAGGTCTGCAGAAGCTTCTGATATCATAATGTCCCCCATGGCAGACAGCGGAAATGTATATGGCGCGTTTTCGATGGGGCCGTAGAGAACAAAATCACCGGCTGCAGCCTGCTGCAAGCATGTAGATCCAATGTCACACATCCTGTAAATAAGTGGATCATCTTTTCGTTTTGCTTTGAGCCAGTTCCAAGCAGAAGGTGCATTATGTATACCTGAACCCACCGGGTAACCCCATTTTGCTTTTGCAACAAGTGCCATTCTAAGTGCAATTCCAGCACCATTACCCAGTGGAACAATACTAGGATCGATCAAGATGTTTGTAATTCCACATTTCTGCGCGATGTCCAGAAGTCCGCACTCTATTACACCACCACCGTTCTCAAGCAGCGCCATCCTCCCTTGCAGGGAAGAGTCCATTGCATTGAATCCAAGAAGTATAGAACTATCCACATCGGATTGTTTCAGTGCTTCACATTCCTCGTCTGTGATGCTCATGTTGATCGAATTATATACGGTCTTGTCAGCAAGCCCGATGTCTGTGACATGCTCAAGAGCATGCATCCGCACTGAGGCTTCAGGAGAATCTATGAGAAAAGGTGCATCAGTAATATTCACAATAAAATCTATATAATTACATATACTTTCTTGTGTCATCCCGAAAATGTGTATCAAATGAGGATTTCCCGTTTCATCAGAATTGGTTTCCTGAACGTTCACAAGTGTTTCCGCTGCATTTCTGTCAAACACGCCTGCTGCTTCATCCTCCACGATCTTATGGTTGTTGTAAAATATCGTACCTGCCAGTACAGTGGGCAGTTCCCCGGGTTGCCCCCCGATCTTTACACCCGCGACGTTGACTATCTCCTGCTCTTTTTGAAACCTGAACATCATCACAACCTCTTATCTTGATACGGCACAGTTCCAAAATCCAGTTATTTTGGCATTTATCGCATCAACCAATTTTCTATATTGATGCCAATGCCAATCGAAATCGATGCAAATCAATGTTGATCAGTACCTTAAAATAACTGGAAAATGATATTGTGCCTCTTGATACATATATTTCATACAATTCATATTTTTAATACACGCGGTAGTAAAACCTGACTAGATACACTCTTCAGCATATACAACCCCAGAGAGTGCATCTATCATGAAATCGTCGGAGATCATGATATCACCAGAAACCGGTTTATTAGAGATTGTATGCTTCTTCTTTGCAACCCCTACAACCATGGGTTCTTCATCATAAATACTGCCTTTGTTCTTGTATTCATCCACCAGTTGATGTATTTGTTCAATATCGGTCAGACCAATATGCTCTATAAGTTGAATTTGAAGTTGAAAATGGTCAATAGCATCCTCCGGGATATTTTCTATAAACGGAATGGCACCATTTGACCCAATGATCCTTCCACGTTCATCAATCCCATTCTGATGGAGTGCAACAAGCGTTTGCCCTGCAAGATGTCCGCGGGATTCACCCCCGCAAATAATTATATACCTGATGTTTGAATTGGAAATCATATTTGCAACTATTTTTTCGACCCCAAGGTTCTCTGTTTTGCAGCTACCCCAAATAGAAACCTTAAGGTATGGTTCAATTGTGCTTGCGAGAGTTACCACCGCAACCCTTGAATCAGGTGTTCCAACAACGTAATCACCTTTAACGACTGGCCATTCTGGTGCAATTGGTTCCAATATCATCACCTTAGTTTTGTATTTCTGTTCTTGTAGATAAAGTATGGCTCAATGCCCGAGCAAGCACCTACCATGTCGCGTTAACCCTGAAACAAAAATAAGCTTCCTTCCCCATATGCATACTATTATATGGATATTATTACACGTATATTCTTTAATATGTATATTGCTATGAACCTTATGCAAGCCTTTTGTCCCTTTCGTTCTTTATATCCACCAGCGCACTGGCAAGCATAATTGCCTTTGTGTAATGCCCACCCACACGTGAAGTGTCCACAAATACATAATCATCCATAAGTACTGGAGCGCCGATACCGTCTCCACCACCTAAGAACACAAGGGTCCTGAAAATCAAGTTTCCTGAAATACCATCCGGCGCAAGAATAATATCTGCTTCCTTGATTGCGTCCTCTATCAAAATAGTATAATTATTTGCATTAATTCCAAGTTCCTGAACACGATTGGTCACAAAGTCCGCATCAACCATCGTGCGGTCAACTCTCCTGTTACGCCCAAGGTCGCCAAGCCTGCCACCGGATAAAATACCGACTACCGGCTCAATACCAAACCTGCGCGCATATTCAACAGCCAACCTGATAAATTCTATTTTGTCGGTAACATCATTACCTTCATCTATTCCCACCGGTGCAAGGAAAAAAGGAACATCATCACCGGTTAGAAGTAATGCAAGACGATGAAGTTTTTCCATACCAAGAACCTCCTTAAGATGTGCAAGTGTCTCTGAGGCACGTGCCGTGCCCCGTACTGCCGCATCGACATTTCTTGACACAAGGAGATTCCCCAGCATCTTTTCAGGGTTGTCAGTATCCACAATTTCCAGATCTGTTCCGACCTTTTCAATTTCTTTTTTATTCCCGACCAGAACAACCTGTGCAAAACCTGCATCTTGAGCAGCTTTAGTACTTGCCAGTATTTTTTCAGAGGGGGTCCGTATTCCTATTGCAACTCTTGCTTTGTTTGCAACCGCTCGTTTTTCGATTATGTCCAGTAGATATACTGTGTTTTTTGAACCCATTTCAACCAACCTGCCAGAGTAATTATCAATTAGAACCATAAAAGAAATGCAAACATTAATTAATTTTCCGTTTCATAAACAGTGACCACGGATGACAATAGCAAACGAATGGGCTGAAAAATACCGACCTTCCACACTTGCAGACGTAGTTGGTAATAAAAGAGCAGTTGAAACACTGCGAATATGGAGTGAGGAATGGCTGCATGGCATACCAGAGAAACGAGGGCTCATTCTCTACGGGCAAGCAGGGATTGGAAAAACATCTACTGCACATGCTCTAGCGCAGGATTTTGGATGGGAGGCTGTCGAACTCAATTCAAGCGACCAGAGAACTGCTGACGTTATTGAAAAAATCGCAGGTTCGGCTTCGAAGATGCGTACCCTAACCGGAACTGCCGGAAAGAGGTTGATAATTCTCGATGAGGCAGACAACTTACATGGCACCAGCGACCGCGGCGGTGCGCGTGCAATTGGTGATATCATAAAAAAGACCAATCAACCGATCATACTCATTGCAAATGACCTGTATGGTTTATCATCGTCTCTTCGGGGTTTGTGCCAAGAGATCAAGTTCAATGCGTTGCAAAGTCGTTCCATGGTACCTGCACTAAAAAATATATGCCGCGAGGAAGGCATAATGTGTGGTGTTGGTGTCATCGAGAAAATTGCCGAGAACGCCGGTGGAGACCTGCGAAGTGCTGTGAATGACCTGCAGGCTGTTGCCATGGGGCGGAACGAGATACATATAGAAGATATTGCCACCTCGCAGAGGGATACGAAGGAATCCATCTTCAAAGTACTTGCAAAGATCTTCAAAGGTACCGATCCAAAGACCGCACTTGAAGCGACTTATGGACTAGATGAAAGCCCAGAGGACCTTGTACACTGGATCGATGAGAACCTGCCGGTTCAATACGAGACGAAAAAGAACGAAGGGATTGATGTAGACGTCAGTAGAGGGTTCAATTATCTTTCCCGTGCAGATATGTTCCTCGGGCGTGTTAAAAAACGGCAGAACTACCGGCTCTGGCGTTATGCAAGTGTGCTTATGACCTGCGGGACAGTGGTGACCAAATCACACATACATAGCGGTTTTGTTAAGTACCAGCCACCCTCTTTGTGGCGAAGGCTCGGACAACTGCGTGCAAAGCGGAATATGCGGGACAACATTGCATCAAAGATAGGTGAACATTGCCATGAATCCATGCGATATGCACGTGCAGACCTGACCCCCATATATTCCCGAATGCTAAAGGATGAGAGATATGCGATTGATGTGGCAGCGAATTTGAATCTTGATCTTGATGAACTTGCCTACATGAGTGAAAGCAAGAAAGTTACTAAAAAACTTCAGAATATCTATGCTCGTGTTCAATCACTTCTTGCAGACCAGCTTGCGAAGGATATTGAATTCTTTGCAGCCCCGGTGTCTGATGGATCTACTCAAAAAAAGAAACAGATAAAACTTGACCAAATTTCAAACAATTCTGGAACTGTGGATCAAAATGAAGTAGAAAGTACTGAAAATACCGCACCCAAAAAACATCAACTACAGAAACCACAGAAGACACTGTTCGACTTTTGAACTGAAATAAACAGATTTAATGATTGCATAGCTTTGCGTATAAAGTACAAAATATCCTACAACCCTACAAATGGTGGGAATATGAGCGGGTAGGGGAGTGGGGGGTTGGAAAAGAGAATAACCCGCTCACAAACCATCTTGAAGTTGTTAGTCATATATATACATTTCGATTTTATTTGCCATCTTGTATAGCTGAAATACAGTTGCAGCCCATCCATTTTATAGCGCGAGAATGTTAGCATCGAATAATGTACAGCTCTGGAGTAATTTATCGATAGGTTAAGTAGCCAAGCTTACCATGGAACATTTTACCCGTAAATGATGAACAAAATTAAATCCAAAGTTAGATATGTTGTGGTTAATTATTAGCTCTATTAATGTATACATAAAACGAGGACATCTTTTATGCCAGTAATAACCTTGCAGCACACTGACCTTGAAAAACTCACACATAGTGATAAAGATACGATAATAGACCGCGTGCCAATGATGGGAGCCGATATTGAGCGCTTCGAGGATGAATATGTGGACATAGAGTTTTTCCCTTCCCGCCCGGATCTTTACAGTGTGGAAGGAGTAGCACGCGCCATGAGAGGATTTTTGGACATTGAAACCGGTCTTTGTGAATATAAGGTGACACCTTCTAATGTTCAGATCACACTGGATGATGATATCCAGCGGATACGTTCGGTTATCGGGTCTGCAGTTGTTAGAGGTGTCAAATTCGATTCGAATTCCATAAAATCTCTGATGGACCTGCAGGAAGACCTTCACTGGGGTCTGGGACGAAACCGCAAGAAAGTGTCTATCGGCGTGCATGACATGGCAAGGATCGTACCTCCGTTCCGATACATTGCTGCTGACCCGGATTTTGAGTTTGTCCCCCTTGATTTTACAGAACCGATTTCCATGCGCGAAATCCTTGAAAAACATCCCAAGGGTGTGAACTTTGCATATATCCTCGAGGGTTTTGACAAATACCCCCTTATACTGGACGCAAATGATAATGTGCTTTCGTTCCCACCAATTATCAACGGGACCCTTACAAGGGTGACAGAAAGTACCACTGACCTGTTCATTGACGTGACCGGGCTTAGCGATGCAGTCTATACAGCCCTTAATATCGTGGTAACGGCACTTGCCGAGAGGGGTGGAAAGATCGAGTCTGTGAAGATACTGGATCCTGATGGCAGCGAGAAGATCATGCCTGACCTTGCACCCAGCACAAGAAAACTTACAAAAGCAGAAGTTGATTCACTGATAGGGATTGATATTCCGGTTGATGAGATCGTAAAACAACTGCATAGAATGCGGTTTGGTGCAAGAGCACTGGACAGCGAAACAATTGAGGTAATGGTGCCGTCATATCGTGCCGATATCCTGCACAAATATGATATCATCGAGGATATTGCCATAGGATACGGCTATGAAAAGATCACACCTGAATTCCCGAAGAGTGCCACCGTGGGCAAAGCGCACCCCATGTCAATGAAAAGAACAGCTGTGCGAGAAGTCATGGTCGGGCTCGGGTACTTTGAAGTGATGCCATTTACCCTTACAAGCGAGAAGATCCATTTTGAGTGGATGTGCCGCGAGCCAACGGACGATGTGACGTACGTGCTCCACCCTATCAGTGAAGACCAGACAATGGTCCGGGCAACCATACTGCCGAACCTGATGGAGATCCTATCTTTGAACCAGCACAGGGAACTCCCCCAGCCAATCTTTGAAGTGGGAGAAGTTACGATCGATGGTAAGAACCAACTCCATCTGGCTTCAGTCTCAATCCATCCGCAGGCGAACTTTACGGAAGTGAGGGAACTCGTTGATGCATTCCTGCGTGAGTTCATGGCCGATCATGAGATCACGGAATCCAGTGACCCCGCGTTTTTGGAAGGGAGGGGTGCAGATATTCTGGTTGACGGTAAAAAGATAGGTGTAATGGGTGAGTTCCATCCACAGGTCGTTACAAACTTCGGGCTTGGACAGCCTGTAATTGGCTTTGAGTTCGATATGGAAGGTCTTGGGAATAAAGCGGCTTAATGCCTGTCAATTCCTAACAATTTACAGAACTTATCCAGTTCCAGCGTGTTAACCACATCCCCGGGTTCAAGCCAGGCACGCCGTGCAACATCAACACCGAAACTCATATACTTATAGTGTGAGGTGTGATGCGCATCCGTGTTTATTGCAAGGGATACACCCATCTCTTTTGCAGCCCTGGAATTGATATCGTTCAGGTCAAGTCGTGCCGGGAATGCATTGATCTCCAGTACTTTCCCGTAATCCCTGGCGGTTTCCAGCACAGCGTTCATATCCACATCATATGCATCCCGCTCACCCAAAAGCCTGCCTGTGGGATGTGCAAGTATATCCACATGCTCGTTCTCAAGAGCTGATACCATCCGTTTCGTCAGGGTCCTCCTGTCTTCAGTGAAACCTGAATGTATTGATGCGATCACCAGATCCAGCCCCTCTAATATATCGCTGCTGTAGTCAAGCGAAGCGTTTGCCTTGATGTCGCACTCGACCCCGGAAAGAATCCTGAGATCATCAAATTCCCCGTTGATCTTCTCGATCTCTGCAACATGTCCACTAAGGCGTTTTTCCGACAGACCCCCGGCAATAGCCCTGGATTTCGAATGATCGCAAATCGCAATGTAGCTGTATCCAAGTCTCTGGGCGGCGGCTGCCATCTCCATGATTGTGCTTTTGCCATCACTCCAGTTCGAATGTACATGAAGGTCTCCTTTGATATCATCAGTGGTGACCAAGTGGGGCAGATTTTTGCTCAATGCAGCCTCTACCTCCCCCCTGTCTTCCCGGAGTTCAGGAGGTATAAGGTCAAGCCCCAGTGTACCATATACTTCCTCCTCGGTACGGCAGGGATTAAGATCTCCGGTTCTCTGGTCGGTGAAACCGTATTCGTTCAGGTGCAGACCCCTTGAAAGCGCAATATCCCGCAAACGTATGTTGTGTTCCTTCGAGCCAGTGAAATGCTGCAGGAGCGAACCAAAGGATTCTTCATTCACGATCCGAAGGTCCACCTGGACGTTGCCTTCATAAATGACGGAACCTTTGGTCGTGCCTTCCCCGAGGACCTCCTGAACCTTTTCCATGTGTGTGAAAGCGTGTATTGCATCTTTTTGACGGGTTGATGTCGCAATGAGATCAATATCACCGACATCCTCTTTGCGCCTCCTGATACTTCCTGCTGCAATGACAGTCCTGATATGCGGGTTTGCTTTCAGTATCTTCGTGATCCCCTCTGCGATTGGTAGTGCCCTTCCAAGAGGTATCCTATTTAGCTTACTTCTCTCTTCCAGTGATATAAGGGCGCTCAAGATCCGCTCTTCCTGTTTTGCACCCATACGGGGGAGTCTTCGGATCCTGTGGGTCTCAGCCGCCTTTTTAAGGCCTTGAAGTGTTTCCACCCCAAGATGCTGGTATAGAAGCCGAACAGTGCTTGGCCCGATTCCCGGAACCTTCATGAGCTTTCCTATATCCACAGGTATCTGACTGTTCAATTGTTCATATGATTCAAAGGTCCCAGTTGTGAGCATCTCTTCAACCTTGCCTGCAATTGCCTTACCCACTCCGGGAATGTCTTCAAGTTCCCCTCGCCCGCATATCCCATTGATGTCCTCATCCAGATTCTTGATGTTGCGCGCAGCTTTTGTGTATGCCCTTATCTTGAACGAGTTCTTACCCTTAAACTCGAGCATCTCTGCCATCTTGTAAAGCCGTGCACTGACCTCATAATTATCCATGTCACAACCCCGCATAACCGGATTTATTCGGCATTATATATAATGTTCACCTGTTTAGCTTACATCCATCTCACGGGCAAGGGCACTACTCACCGCCTGCATATGAAGTTCGGCAGATTCATGTATCCCCCCGAGCTGCCCCCTGACCGCACGGCATGGATACTGCTGGATCAATAGACCGGCACGAGCAGGTGCATCTTCTACCGGGGTGCCGATGAGCTTTTCTGCCATATGCCAGGTACTCCCACAGGGTGCACCCCTAATCACCTTGACCTCAACTACCTTTCCATCACGGGTCCTGACATCAAGAACCGGCCTTCCGAAAAAGGATGTGAATTCCACCATGGATGGGTCCGATCTCAGGTTGCAGCATATATCATCGACCTCAATATGTATCCCATATTCCCCTGATATCCGGTCCAGTTCATTGACAGAAACACGAGAACTACCACCAGCTATGATTAATGCACGAATGCCTGCCCTGCCAGCCAGACGGGCAATTTCCGGGGTAATGTCAGGATGAAGAGAAAAAGTAACGAGGATATCTGTTTTGAACACCGCATCACCCATATCCAGGTTCTCAAGGAACTCTGCTGGCTCTTCTATAAACTCCGGAAGTTCTGCCGGAAGCCCGGCTGATACGACGTCGAAATCGGTTTTCGACCGTATGGTCTCCATAAGACGGTGTCCGTATTTTCCGCGGGTGATTACTCCTATGGTTGTCATGTATATCTTTTTTAGTTCCGGGTGTTAATAAGATAGCGGCACATTAATATTATTTGCTGGTTAATTTATTATTACTTTTAAAGATGTAAGGTGATATTATGTGTGACGTCGACCAGTCAAAGGTATATTTCAGATGCAATGTATGTGACTTCATATTCCAGGCAGATACGAACTTTGTCCCCATAAAGTGCCCCCCCGTGTGGCAGTGAAAATACCACCCGCACATAAAATGATTAACTGTAAGGCGACAAGGCAGATATGAGGGGAAAATTAATCACACTGGAAGGGATCGACGGGTCCGGCAAATCCACGATCTCTTTGCGTTTGCAGGCACATCCGAGTCTTGGCGAAGTCCTGTTCACCAGGGAACCGACCACTGATTGGATAGGTGAAGCAGTAGAGCGTGCCATCCACTCCGATACCGACCACCTTGCAGAACTGTTCCTGTTCACTGCAGACCATGCCGAGCATATAACAAAGGTGATACGTCCTGCACTTGAAAGCGGCAGGACCGTGATATCTGACAGGTATTCGGATAGTAGGTATGCATATCAGGGAATGACCCTTCGTGGCAGGTTCGAAGACCCCATGAAGTGGATACAGGACATCCACAGAGACTGGACCATCGTACCGAACCTTACCATCCTTTTTGATATCGAACCTGAAATAGCTGTTCAGAGATGCGGTAACAGGAGTAAGCAGACGAAGTTCGAGAAAATAGAGCTTTTAGAGGATGTGCGCGCAAACTACCTGCGCCTTGCCGAGGAAGAAACAGAGAGATTTGTGATCGTGAATACGGACAGAGCCATTGAAAAAATAGAAGCCGATGTGATAGGGATCATCACATCGTTAGTTTAGGTTATTATTGGTCTCTGGAAATTAGACCCTATAGATTATTATCATCCGCGAATTTTACCAGCGCTTCACCCAGTTCCCGGGCATATTTTGGATTAAGGTTAAACCGTCCGCGTTTCTGGCCAGCGCGCTCTTTTGAAATCTCGATATACTCTTTTTCGAACTTTTCACTCGATGTGAGAGTAATGGTGAGGTACCAGCCTGCACCCATTTTTATCTCTGCATACCCGTCGCCAGTTTCATTTTCTTCAATCTTTTCTGTCATGTTATTTCACCTGTAAGTATAAGTCTAAATTCCAGATTATTTTAATGTATCAATGCCAGCGGTATTGAACCATTATGCAGGGCAGTTGCAACAAGTGCGCCCTTGATTCCAATCTTCTTCAGGGACTCTATGTCCGCCATATCCCGGACACCGCCGCCAAGAAGCACATCGTGGGTGGACTTACTTGCTATTTTACTTAAAAATTGTGCATCTACACCACTTGAGGTACCGACCCTATCCATATCTAGAATGATGATGTCCCGGATATCCATATCATTCAGTATCTCCACGATCTTAAATGGATCGTCCGGCATATGGGAATCGCGTGTGAGTATCCTGCCATTCTTTTTATCGATACTGACATTCACACGACCTGGAAACTCTGATGCTGCACCAGCTATGGTTTCCATTGAAGCGGTTTCAGTTCCAAGAACAACAGTTTCTGCAATTAAGAGCGCTTCCTGCACATCGGAAAGCGTAGAGACACCGGAGTCCACCATCGTCTTTGTTCTTTTGGAAACCGACCATATGATATCAAAATTGATGTTATGTGCGCCCATTCCCTGCAGGATGTTCAGGTCCGCTATGTACACTTCTATCGGTTTGACCGCATCGATTACCTCAACAGGGTCAGACGATGTGCATATCTTACTGTTCATGTGTACAGGCTGGTATTCCCTGCGGTTTCCGCCCTGTGCGTGCACGACATTCCGGTTATATACGTCCAGTACGAAAATAATCCGAAACATATTTAATTGATACATCCTCTCATATAAAAAAAGAGGGTATTAAATGAAATTACTGATTAGTCCAATAAACACGGAAGAAGCAATCGCTGCTTTAAATGGCGGTGCCGATATTATCGATGTCAAAAATCCAAAGGAAGGTTCACTTGGTGCAAATTTTCCCTGGATGATAAAGGCGGTAAAGAATGCCATTGAGTCAAAAAAACCTGTCAGTGCAACGATTGGAGATTTCAATTATAAGCCCGGGACCGCGTCACTTGCTGCACTGGGTGCAGCGTCATCAGGTGCCGATTATGTTAAAGTGGGGCTGTATGATATCCAGACCGAGGAACAAGCACTGGAAATGCTCACCAAGATCGTGCGTGCAGTCAAGGATTACGACCCATCGAAGAAAGTCGTTGCATCCGGCTACTCCGATTACGAGCGCATCAATTCCATTTCACCCATGCTGCTTCCAGAAATCGGAGCAAAGGCAGGTGTTGATGTGGTAATGATGGATACCGGCGTAAAGGACGGACGTACTACTTTTGAGTTCATGACCGAGGAAGAAGTAACCGAATTCGTGAGATTAGCCAATGAAAATGGCCTTGATTCCGCAATTGCAGGAGCGATCAAATTCGAGAACCTGCCAGCAATTAAACGGATCCAGCCCGACATTATCGGTATTCGCGGCATGGTATGCGGCGGCGACCGCAGCACCACCATAAAAGAGGAACTTGTGGTAAAGCTGAAAAACGAGATGTGAGTGCTTTTAAGTACTTTACGGGAAATCCCCATTTTTATGTTGATAAAATAAGATGGTTGGGAAGTCGTTCTTCTACCCCAGCTTCTTACCAATCCCTAAAACATAACCCACGTGTTTTGAAGTAGATTTTTTTCTCGTCAGGATCATCTTGGCTTTTTCGAGTTTTTTGATCCTGTCGCAGATTATTTTGCTTGTCAGGGTATATCTTGCCAGTCTTGTCATAGTATCTATAAACTGGAAAAATCCGATTTCCCTGAACAGTTCTATCCCTTCCTTGATACTGGGTTTTATTCCGTGTTTGTGTACCTGGACGCCTGTTAGACCAGCATTCTCAAGCCAGTGTTTCCAATGCGCCGGGGTGTGAATCTTAAAAGGTAATTGCGTGATCTCGCCAAATATCTGTTCAGAAATCATAAGTTATTCAAATTCCTCTGGCGGGATGTCCTCATCCTTTTATAACTCATTGATCCCAACATAACCTCCGGGTTTCAATACCCGTACAAACTCCCTGAACGCTATGTCCTTATCAAGGAACTGGGAAACAAACTCTGTCATCACGACATCGAAAGTATTGGACTTGAACTGCAGATCATAGGCATCCCCTATACAGAATTCAACCTTGTCCCCAAGATTTTCCTTTTCCGCCCTTTCCTTTGCCTTATTGATAGATACCTCTGCAATATCGACACCCATCACAGTACAACCAAACTTTTTAGCGAGATAACAGGCAGTAAATCCAGTTCTGCACCCGACCATCAGCACCTTGCTGTCCTTACCTATCTGGCATAACTCGGCTAATTCCATAGTGGATTTTAAGCCACCGATATGGAAAAAAGGCACATCCAGATAGCTCATGAAATCATAATAACTCAGCTTTTCAATTTTTTCCATAGAAAGGTTATTTTCGGTCATGATGTCGGAGCAACATTCCGGGAATCTTCAGCGATCTTGCCGTCCACAAGCGTAATTATCCTGTCTGTCTTGGCTGCCATCCTCACATCATGGGTCACCAGAATAAACGTCTGTTCGTGCTCCCTGTTGAGCTTTCGCAGCAACTCATAAATGCTGTCACTATTTTTACTATCAAGGTTTCCTGTGGGTTCGTCACCAATAACAATGCTGGGTCGGTTCGCAAGTGCCCTTGCAATCGCTATTCTCTGGTTCTGGCCACCTGACAGCTGGTTCGTCCTGTGATGGAGCCTGTCGCCCAGACCCACCTCTTCCAGAAGTTGTAGAGCGATCTTTTTTGCCTCTGAACGCCTCATACCCTTTATCAAAAGTGGTATCATCACGTTTTCAAGGGCATTGAAATCCGGGAGCAGGTGATGGTACTGGAAGATAAAACCCAGTTCTTCGTTCCTCACTCTCGAACGCTGCTTATCAGACATCTTTGTGGTATCTTCTCCCTTTAGAAGAATAGTACCGCTGGTAGGCGTATCAAGCAGGGCAATCTGGTGCAAAAGAGTGCTTTTCCCTGAACCTGAAGGTCCCACGATCGCAAGGAACTCACCAGTCTCGATATCTAGGTTCACATTATCAATTGCTCTGATCTCAACACCGTTTCCATATATCTTGGTCAGGTTCCTTATCTGTATAATTTTCTCATCAGACACTGTGAATCGCCTCCACTGGATTCATTTTTGAGGCTCGTCGGGCAGGAAATAAACCGGCTATCATATTAATTGCCATGGCAAATGCCCCGGCTATAATAAAGTTCTCCGGGACTATCAATAGCGGTAGGTGATCCATCCCGAAATAGATATCAGGAGGTACCGGGATCCGATAAGACACAAGGACAAGAGCTGAGATATACCCCAGTACCGACCCGATAATAACACCAGCCAGTCCAAGTATCCCTGCCTCAAGTAAAAAGATGAAAAGTATGCTCCTTCTGGAAGTCCCCATTGCAAGTAATATCCCGATCTCACCTACCTTCTCCATCACGATCATTATAAGGGTATTTGCAATGCCAAATCCCGATATTGCAAAGATCATAACATAGAAGATATATACGAACTGTTCCTGCGTAGCTATCAGATTAAGTATCTCTGAATTTTGCTCCATCCAGCTTGTGGCATCATAACCAGTATCCTTATCGATGGTCTTCGCTAGATTCTCTGCTTCATAAATTTCAGAGAGCTTTATACCCATCCCTGTAATAATGTCGCCCTGCCCATAAAAATCCTGAACTCGCTTGAGGTTTGCATATGCTAGCGTCTCATCAAGAGCCGTCCCGGTCTGGATGATCCCTGTGATCTTGAAATCCGTTGGGTTTGAACCCGGGAACTTGGCCGTGACAGTGTCACCGACATCTACCTCAAGGTTCTGGGCCATTTTCGACCCAATTATGATACGGCTTCCAGACCCTGCAAGGGAGTTAAAGTCCCCTGCCACCACATCCTCCCCCACATTCAGGAGCCGATCCTCATCCCCCGGATTTATGCCCAATAACATCGCACCTTCCACGTTGTGCCGGTACTGTAGGACAACTTCACCCTCATAATAGTATGAAACCGCACTCACAACTTCCTGTTCAAGGACATAGTCCTCGAGCCCGTGATAGAGGTATATGTAATCCTCGCCCTCTTTAGGTGAAACCGTGATATGCGCCTGGTTTTCCACTGTCACGTCAATGATATTCTTCATAAACCCGCTCATCATTGACATGGAGATTACTATTATTGCCACCGCCAATGCTACCGCCATAACCGAAAACATAGTCTGGCGCCGTCGTGAACTGATATGCCTGAAAGCGATGTCCACTTCAAACATGGTAGAACCTCCTGCAATCATTCACCACTTATCGCCTCCACTGGATCAAGTTTTGAGGCGCGCCTTGCAGGATATATACCTGCAATCAGGTTCACAATGAACGTGAAAATTATGATCAAAATCGCATCCTGAGCTCTCACAATAAAGGGAATTGTACTAACACCGGCATAAGCTTCCTCACCCATTTCAAACGTATATGTACCCCATGACATCGAAACAAGTATTCCTGCTGCCACACCCACCGCAGCACCAATAAGCCCAAGAATACCGCTTTCCAAAATAAATATTTTCATGATGCTTCTTCTGGATGCACCCATTGCCATGAGCATACCTATCTCCTTGCTCTTTTCCATCACAACCATGAACAATGTACTTACGATACCGAAGGAAGCGATCACTATGACCAGACCCAGTATGATATTATTGCTCATGGTTTCGAGGGTTATGGTCTGCATTATCTCAGGGTTTGTCTCCCTCCAGCTTGAAGAAGGGTACCCCAAATCATCGATCTTATTGGATATTACCCGGGCATAATCAGGATCATCCACCCTGACCATGATACTGTTAACAACATTGGATTCATCAAAAAAATCCTGCGCCATGGAAAGGGATGTAAACGCCAAGGTTTCATCTTGAGGCGTGCCGCTATCATATATCCCAACCACTTTTAAGGCCGCAGGGTTTGCTTCAGGAAAAGAAGCATCTATATAGTCACCGATTTTCACATCCAGTTTCTCAGCCAGTTTATCTCCCAGTACCACACTGTTGCGGGTCATCTCGAGGTCCCTGAAACTTCCTTCTTTGATGTCTTCATTAATATGAAGAACTGAATCATGGTCGTTCACGAGAATTCCCTGCATGATGACATTCTTGGAAGAATCCTTGTAATCGAATGTCGCCTGCCCAGCAAGTACCGGGGATACCCCCACCACTCTATCGATACCCCTGATATCCTCAGCAAGGTTGCGGTATAAATGTATGTAATCTTCATCAGGTTTCGGTTCAATTGTCACATGAGGCATCTTGTCAACTGTCTTAGCATAGAACTCTTGGGTAAAACCCACCATTGTTGCCTGGGATACCATAAGTATCATGACCGCCAGCCCAATAGCTAATACGGAAAAAATAGTCTGTCTGCGCCTTGATGTCAAATGCCGGATGGCAATGAAGAGTTCATACACAGGGTATCACCTGTTCCTGAGGTTCTCATGTCTTGATATCAGGTAGACAAGCATAAGGATAGAAAATGTTGGAAAGATGTTAAAACCCGGGGTCTTCTCCTCGGAGGCGGAGGCTGCTTCTTCATTTTCAGAGTCATTGGGCTCTGCCTCGATGATGGAATCCCATATGTCCAGAGTGTCACCGTCATTGCCCACAACCGTAACAGACAGGTCATAAATACCGGGTTCAAGTCTTTTGCTCCATATGACCTCTATGGTCTCATCATCCTCTAACATCAGGATGGGAGATTTTTTCTTGATTACCTCTATTGTTTCGCCATTCTTCGAGACCGTGAATACAATGTTGCCGCTAAACGGCACCTGGGACAGTCCAAGGATCGTGGTGCTTGCACCGGTCTCGTCCCTGTATAGCTCGGTAATCTCTGCATCGTCCATTGCTGTGAAATCCTCGGACTGGGCTATCACTTCAACCCTTGGTGCCGAAATTCCTGCTTTCACCCTTGCCGAGTAATCATGGTTATTTTCAAGACGCACATTCCAGTTCTTTGATATGGAAGTTGCCTGCACAACCGAGACCCGTTTATTATCAAGATGGTAGATGACAGTATCCCCATCCACCAGCATATAATCCACATCTGCAAGTACGGGTTCTGTACCCCACTGGGTACTATACGGTGCTAGGATAACACTTAACCCACTGGAATCCGGTACGATGTCCTTGATGAATATCTTGGGAAGAGCCTGCCTTCCGTACGAGAAGTTATGGAATTTTGTCTCGAGGACAGAACCATCCATGGATAGGGTCATTTTCGTCCGATAGGACCCCACTTCAGGTTTGGCAATTCCCCAGAAAGCCACTTTTGTTGTGTCCGTATCCGGGAACGTCTCTTCGATGTTAAAATGTCTTGAGACGAGTACCTCTCCGCCGAATATCAGTTCTGCATCAATGGTTATGCCTGAATAATGTTCGCCTGAATGAATGGTGATATCAGCCGAATCGACATCTGAAAAAGTATTAACGATACGAATGTCCTGGGCACTGGCTGACGGGATTAGCAAGAACATCAACAATGCCAGAAATATGGTAAGATTTAGTCGGGACAAGTGATCATCTCCATTTTCTTTTTGTGCAGTTTATTTAAATCATTTATGTTTTGTGGTGATTTTCCGTGCAATTCACGGGAAAGTCCTGAGGAAATGTGGCTTTGCCTACAAAGTATATTTGATTATAAAGCACCCCTCTTAACCACAACTATCAAATCTATGGTCAAACGTTGCGACAGCACACCCAACCGCAGCAGAGCTGCGGAGTATAGTGATTAAGATGAAAACAGAAACCTGAAAGAGCGATTGTGAAAATCCAAA
>CAZQWP010000010.1:0-15898 GCA_964597005.1 uncultured Methanosarcinales archaeon
TTACAAACCTTACATACTCGAAAAGCTTAACGAAGGTCCTTATACCGCTGCCCGTATGAAGCTAATATCATCATGCACAGGGTTTATATATCACATGTAGCATTTACACTGCAAATCAGATACAAATGTGTAATTCCTGTCAAATGAACAATTTGCAGGAATACGAGCAGACAAGAGAATCAGTGCGAAAAAGTAGGATTTAACATCAAGTGCTCATGGGCCAATTCCTAGAATGCCCGCTTTTACGCGTAAATTAACGTGTATAAGGATGCTTAAATGTTTAATTCTTTTCGAGATGACCATCGTCTGAGCATATATTCTGAAAATGGAATATGCTTAAAGCCACATCGGAGGCAAATCCTTAATCAGTTAGGACTTGCCTGAAATGTATTGTACCAGATATGCTTCGTTCAATCTTAACAGGTTGGCCAAGCAAGGTCCTGAATGTGATGTGGTCTTACAATGGAATCATAATGGCTTTTTCTGTATTATCTTGATAGGCAGTAAAATATAAAAAACAACTTTAAAATTCAACAATTGTGTAATGAGGAGGAAATAAATGGCAAAAGGACATCGACCAAGACGAGGTTCTCTCGCATACAGTCCACGCAAAAGAGCGAAAAGCCACATAGCAAGGTTCAGATCATGGCCTGAGTCAAATGGTGAACCTAAATTGCAGGGATTTGCAGGCTATAAAGTAGGTATGACCCATGTCATATTGATAGACGATACAAAGAACAGTCTTACAGAAGGTGCTGAGATATCAGTGCCTGTGACTGTTATTGAGACGCCGGCAATCTCTGTTGCTGCAATACGCGCATATACTGATACATCATTTGGTGAAAAAGCAGTTGCTGAAGCATGGACATCTGATTTAGATGATAACCTTGGGCGTACAATTAAAATCCCTGAAAAACATGATACTGAGGCAGCACTTAATAAAATAGCTTCCTTGATTGAAGATGGTACTGCCAGTGATATCAGGGCAATTATTTACACATTGCCAGAAAATCTTACCGGTGTCCCAAAAAAGAAACCGGATATAATGGAAAACGCAATCAGTGGTAATGATCTAAAGACAAAGTTCGAATACGCAAAATCGATACTTGGAAACAAGATTCGCATTTCAGATGTGTTCGACGGCGGCAGTATGGTGGATGTCGCTGCTATTACGACAGGCAAAGGTACACAGGGTCCTGTTAAGAGATGGGGCATCAACCTGATGAAGAATAAACACTCACGTGCAGGAAGCTTGAGGCAGGTCGGTACTCTCGGTCCATGGAGACCGGCTCATGTTAGCTGGAGAGTTCCGCAGATGGGGCAGATGGGATACCACCAGAGGACCGAATATAATAAGCGTATTCTGAAAATCGCAACAGATGGCGCAGAAATAAATCCAGCAGGCGGTTTTGTGAACTATGGACTTGTACGTGGTGACTTTGTATTGATAAAAGGAAGCGTCCCCGGTCCTTCCAAGAGATTGATACGGTTGCGTGAACCTACGAGATCTAAGGTATCTGGTATGGGTGAACCGCAGATCGTTCATATAAGTACACAGTCTAGGCAGGGGTGAAGTGAATGACTACAACAAAAATCATTGATTTATCAGGAAATCCTAAAGGTGAAATTACCCTGCCAGAGATATTCAGTGAGGTATACAGGCCAGACCTGATCAAGAAAGCGGTACTTTCGGCACAGTCAAACAGATACCAGCCCTATGGTCCACGCCTCTATTCAGGAATGGACACCTCAGCACATTCATGGGGATCCGGGAGAGGTGTTGCGCAGGTTCCAAGAATTTCAAACGGGAACCGTGTTGCAAGAATTCCACAGGCTGTTGGAGGGAGACGCGCACATCCTCCTAAACCGGAAACCGACCGATCTGAAAAGATAAACAAAAAAGAAAGACGCCTTGCAATCCGCTCAGCGATTGCGGCAACCACGGATGCTGATTTGGTAAGGGCACGCGGACACAGGTTCGATGTTCAGGTTCCAATTGTTGCAGACAATGCATTGGAAGGAGTTACAAAGACAAAAGATGTCATTAATTTCCTGCAGGCAGCTGGTGTATATGCTGATGTGTTCCGTGCAAAAGAGGGCAAGCACATCCGAGCCGGGAAGGGTAAGCTTCGAGGCAGAAAATACAAGCACAAAAAGAGCCTTTTAATCGTTACAGGCGAGAAGGCTTCGGTCCAGTTAGCTGCACGAAACCTGCCAGGGGTTGACATTGCAACTGTGGATTCATTGAATGCCGAACTACTGGCACCAGGAACACACGCCGGCAGGCTTACGATATGGACAGAATCGGCAATATCCAATCTGGAGGGTGCATTTATATGACTGTTATAAAATACCCCTTTATTACAGAAAAAGCAATGATGCTCATGGATGACAATAAATTGCAGTTTATTGTTGATACCCGGGCAAACAAGCATCAGATAAAAAAAGATGTGGAACAGATGTATGGCTTTTCGGTCAAATCGCTCTGCACAATGACCACCATGAAAGGCTTGAAAAAGTCAGTGGTGACATTTGAGGAAACTGATGCAGCGCACGAGATTGCGACCAGAATTGGATTAATATGAGGTGAGATGCATGGGACATAGATTAATATCACAAAATAGGGGTCGTGGAACACCGACTTATCGAGCACCATCTCACAAGTTCAAGGCGGCACTCAGACACCCACGTGTGGATGAAAAGGAAACATTGTACGGGACAGTTACTGACATTGTCCATGATCCGGCACGTTCCGCACCTATTGCAAAAGTAATGTTTGAAAATGGTATAGAACTATTGATCTTGACACCTGAAGGTATGGCGGTTGAAGATAAGATCGCCTGTGGGACATCAGCCGAGGTCAAACCTGGAAATAGCCTTCCACTGGCAGGGATACCCGAGGGTGTTCCGGTTTGCAATATTGAATCCAAACCAAACGACGGTGGAAAGTTCGCACGTGCATCGGGTGTTTATGCAACGGTTGTTTCCCATGAACGTGGTAAGACGGTCATACAGATGCCCTCAGGCGAACTGAAGTGGTTAAACCCGAAATGCCGTGCTACAATAGGGATTGTAGCAGGTGGCGGAAGGGCTGACAGACCTTTCCTAAAAGCCGGTAAGAAATACCATAAGATGAAAACAAGAGCGGCAAAATACCCGCGTGTATCGGGAGTTGCCATGAACGCGGTTGACCATCCTTTCGGTGGCGGAAACCGAAAACATCCTGGGAAACCAACTACAGTGAGCAGAAATGCGCCACCAGGACGTAAGGTCGGGCATATCGCAGCACGGAGGACCGGAAAGCGTTAAACCAGAGGTATTATACATGGCAAGAAAATTAACATCAAGATTACCAAAACGAAAAGGTGAATTTACCTATCGTGGGAATACCATTGAGCAACTCCAACAATTAAGTCATGAAGAGTTTGCAAAACTTATGCCTGCAAAAGAACGCCGGAGCATCAAACGTGGTTTGTCTGAAGGCCAGAAGAATATTCTTCAGCAGTTCAGGGACGGTAGGGATAATATCCGGACACATTCCAGAAGTATGATAATCTTTCCTGAGATGGTGGGAAGGAATATCGAAGTATACAACGGAAAGACATTCGCGAAAGTCGAAATCCAGCCTGAGATGGTCGGGCACAGATTTGGAGAGTTTGCGTTGACCCGTAACAGGGTGTCACATGGCAGTGCCGGTGTTGGTGCAACCCGTTCGAGTAAGTTCGTACCGCTTAAGTAAGGTGATATTATGGCAAGGATTAAATATTCAGTTGAAATTGACCCTGAAATTACTGCAAAATCAATGGGTACGGAACTCCATATATCTCCTAAGAAATCCAGGGAACTTGGTCGGGCGATAAAAGGCATGAGAACTGGGGTTGCAAGAACATATCTGGAAGATGTGGTCAAACTGAAACAGGCTGTACCTTTCAAAAGACATTGCGATAGTTTGGGTCATAAAAAAGGACCGATGGCATCAGGCAGGTATCCTGTAAATGTTGCAAAAGAGTTTCTGAAATTGCTCAAAAACGCAGAAAGCAATGCCGAATATAAAGGTCTGGATTCAGAACACATGTATCTCGCGCACGTATCTACAAAACGCGGGCGTGTGATTCATGGTATGCGGCCAAGGGCACGCGGACGTGCCTCTCCGAAAAATACGGAAACAGCATATATTGAGATAATTTTAAGCGAGGTGCGCTAATGGCAATAGAGAAAAAGTTCGTGCAGGACGGATTTGTAAAGGCGTCTATGGACGAATATTTTGCAAAGCAACTTCATAGAGCTGGATACGGCGGAATGGAGATCAATCGGACGCCCATGGGAACCCAGGTCACAGTATATGCGGAAAAACCGGGTATGGTCATAGGCAAGGCTGGAAAGGTCATCCGAAAACTCACCCGTGATGTGGATCGTTTATTCGAACTGGATAATCCTCAGATTGATGCACAGGAAGTCAGGAAACCTGAACTCAATGCACAGATGATGGCAACACGTCTTGCATCATCGATCGAGCGTGGCTGGTATTTCAGAAAAGCAGGTCACAACACCCTGCGTGCGATCATGAGTGCCGGTGCATTGGGATGCGAGATCGTAATATCTGGGAAGTTGACTGGATCAAGGTCTAGGGTAGAAAAATTGGTTAACGGTTATATCAAGCATGCGGGTAAACCCGTTGATGATATCGTTGATGAAGGATTTGCTACCGCTGTAAGGAAACTGGGCACAGTTGGATGTAAAGTACGAATCATTCCTCCAGGTGCGGTTTTACCGGATTCTTTTCATCTGAAGGACATCGTTGAAGAAGCAAAGGTCGAAGCAGTAACCGTTGCTATGGAAGCTGAAAGCACAGGAATCGAAAAGCTTGTGGAAGCTGAAGCAGTAGGCGAGGTTGCGGAAGCGGAGGAAGTCGTAGAAGCTAAAATCACCGAAAACACAAAGGAAGTTTCTGAGGAAGTTGTTGGAACAGAGATTTCTGCGGAAATAAAAGAAGCAGGTGATGAAACAGTATCTGAGGCGGAGAAAGTTGCTGAACCAGAGACTTTTGAAACTGCTGAGGAAACAAAACCCGCGACCGATGTTATTGAAGAAGAGCATCGAGAGGTTAATGGGATATGGCAACATAAACATGAAGGTCAGAACTATTGGCATCCAATGGCGCGTGTCCATCGGGAGGGTAATTAATGGCAATTCTCCGAAACAATGAAATCAGGGACATGCGGCCGGAAGAGCGGATGGATGAACTTGAAAAATTGCGGAGTGAACTTATCCGCGAGCGAGCTCTTACCTCAGCAGGTGGCGCGCCAGATAACCCGGGAAGGATTGGTGAACTTAGAAGAACCATTGCGCGCATAAAGACAATTCAACATGAATTAAAGGAGATTTAAAGTGGAGCTTTCACCTTCAAACCTGATCTTTCATGAATTGATCGGACTTGTTACTGAAGTAGTTGACTCTACAAATTCCAATATGATAGATATACGTGGCAAAGTAGTAGATGAAACCCGGAACACACTTATCGTGGAAACGGAAAGTAACCGCGAAAAAATGGTTCCAAAGGCGGATACCACTTTTGTCTTTCACTTACCTATCCGTTCTGCGGGCAAATATACTATAAATCATGTAAAGGTAAATGGATCCTTATTACTATCACAACCCGAAAATCGAATAAAGAATATTAGGAAATACTCATGAGGTACTAATCATGGCGCGAGATATTGGATTGGATGTACCCGTGCCGTCAAAGGAATGCGACGATGTGAATTGTCCGTTCCATGGCACACTTCCAGTGCGAGGGCAGGTCCTTGTTGGAACTGTCGTTAGCAACAAAATGGATAAGACGGTAGTCATCCAACAGAGACATGAAATACTGATAAAGAAATATCAGAGATATGAGAAAAGGCAATCAAAGATTCATGCACATAATCCACCATGCATTGATGCAAAAATAGGTGATGTTGTCACATTTGCAGAATGCAGGCCACTGAGCAAAACCAAGTGTTTTGTAGTTATCAAAGCGGAGGCTCAGAAATGAGGGGGATACGATCAAAAATACCACGTGCATTGAATGCCGGTGCAAAGATCGATTGTGTGGACAATACTGGTGCTAGGACTGTTGAAATCATTTCTGTCAAAAAATACAGAGGCGTTAAAAACAGATATCCTAAAGCAGGCATTGGTGATATGTGTGTGGTTTCTGTCAAAAAAGGAACACCAGAGATGCGAAAACAGATCATGTATGCAGTTGTGGTCCGGCAGAAGAAAGAGTTTAGGCGTCCTGATGGTCTGCGGGTATCCTTTGAGGATAACGCAGTAGTGATCACAGACGAATCTGGAATTCCAAAAGGAACCGATGTCAAGGGACCTATAGCAAGGGAAGTCGCAGAGAGATTCCCAAAGATAGGCACAACCGCATCAATAATAGTGTGAGGTGTTTTATCATGGTATCAACACAACCAAGAAAACAGAGGAAAGCACGTTACAATGCACCTCTTCATCTCAGACAGAAATATATGGGTGCTCCGCTTCAAAAAGACCTTCGCGAGAAGTACGGGCGTAGTGCGAATGTTATTGTGGGCGACACAGTAAAGATTATGCGTGGAGATCATGCAGGTACTATCGGCAAGGTCGAAAAAGTTTCATTGAACAATGGGACAATTGTGGTCGAAGGAATCACTGTTACCAAAACGGACGGTACTGAGGTTGCAAGACCTGTATATCCGTCAAATGTCATGATCACAAAGCTGGAATTGAAAGACGATCGCAGAAGAGCAAGTATTAGTAGGAAGTAGGTGATTTTGTGGGTAAACATCAGAAAAGAATATCTGTACCGAAAAGCTGGCGGATTTCAAAGAAAGCTAATAAATGGATAACATCTACACGACCCGGTCCACACCATAATGAACAGAGTATTCCTCTTGCAATTGTACTTCGGGACATGTTAGGTCTTGTAGACAACCGTGCAGAAGCAAAGCGAGTGTTGTCAGAGGGTAATATCCTTGTTGATGGAATAGTCAGAAAAGATTTACGTTTCCCTGTTGGAATGTTCGATGTTATTACTGTACCCTTGAACAATACATCATATCGTGTGTTACTTGACCGGAAAGGCAGATTGATACTGCAAAAACTGGAAGATGTGCATGCAAACAAGTTGTGCAGGATCAATAACAAGACAACTATAACAGGTGGTGCAATACAACTTAACTTAAGTGATGGTACAAACCTGATAGGTTCGAACGACTATGGAACGAAAGATTCTATCATTCTTTCCATTCCCGACAAGAAGGTTGTAAAACACCTTGAGTATAAGGTCGGAAATCTTGCGATGATAGTAGGTGGAAAGCATACCGGGGAGATCGGAACTATCAAAGAGATCAACACTGTCAAAAGTTCGAAGAATAACACAGTGTCCATATCCGGTGAGTATGACTTTGAGACCATCGAGGATTATGTTGTAGTGATCGGTGAAAAAGAACCTGAAATTAAATTAGGTGGTGAGATTGGTGAGTAATCCAATGAGAAATCTCCAGATCGATAAAGTGGTTGTGCACATGGGTGTTGGCGAAAGTGGGCAGCACCTCGTGAACGCAGAATCCATTCTTGAATCCGTCACTGGGCAGACAGTTGTCAGGGCCCACGCGAAAAGGACCCTTCCGGGATTCGGGATCAAAAAGAATGAGCCTATCGGATGTAAGGTCACACTCAGGAGCGGACTTGCAGATTCGTTTTTAAGGACATCAATTGGATTTATCGAAAATAAATTGCACGCATCACAGTTCGACAGTACCGGAAACGTTGCCTTCGGTATCGAAGAACATACCGATTTTCCGGGTATGAGATATGATCCTAACATCGGTATTTTTGGGATGGATGTTACTGTAGTTATGAAACGTCCAGGATACCGGATAAGCAAAAGACGGGCTGCAAAACATAAAGTTCCAACTTCTCACAGGATTACAAAAGAGGATTCGATATCCTTTTTCAAAGAGAACTACGCTGTGGAGGTAGAATAATGGTTCAGACTGAGAAAAGTTTTGGCAGGGGCGCGAACGAGTGTAAAAGGTGTGGCAGAAAGCAGGGACTGGTACGGAAATATGGGATATATCTATGCCGTCATTGCTTCAGGGAAATTGCCCATGACATGGGATTTGAAAAATATACATGAGGTGACTGAGTATGGTATTATTGGATCCTCTTGCTGATGCATTGTCAACTATTAAAAACGCAGAGAGTATTGGCAAGCCTTCCTGCACAATCAAACCCGCATCAAAATTGATTGGGAATGTTTTAAAGGTCATGAAAGACCGTGGATATCTGGGCGAGTTTGAATTCGTGGATGATGGCAAAGCAGGAGTATATAATTTAGAGCTGATCGGAAGGATCAACAAATGTGGAGCGATCAAACCTCGATATTCGGTAAAGACTACAGATTTCGAGAAATGGGAAAAGCAGTTTTTGCCAGCAAAGAATTTCGGGACGTTGATAGTTACCACATCCAAGGGTGTTATATCCCAGTACGAAGCACGTGAGAATGACGTTGGCGGTCAGTTACTTGCATATGTCTATTGATGTGTGAGGGATGTTATGGCAAAAGAATTAAAGAAAATAATTGTGATTCCTGAGGGCGTGAAGGTCACGTTTGATGGAAACGTCCTTTCTGCATCTGGTCCCAAGGGTAATAACCAGAGATTTCTGTGGTATCCGGGGATTACTATCGAAATGACCGACTCCGAGGTATCCGTGGATGCAGTATCTTCGAGAAAGAAACAAAAAGCAATGGTTGGCACCTTTGCCTCACATATTCGTAACCTGATAAACGGATCAGTAAACGGTTTTGAATACCGCATGAAAGTGGTTTATTCTCACTTCCCGATGCAGCTTAAGGTCGAAGGTAAAAAGTTCTTAATCAGCAATTTTCTTGGTGAGAAAAAACCAAGGGTTGCAAAGATTCTTGGAGAGACCACTGTAAAGACAAGTGCTGATGAAGTCTTTATCACTGGCATTAATAAGGAAGATGTTGGTCAGACTGCAGCAAATATAGAACAGGCGACCAAGATCAAAAGGTTCGATCCGCGTGTGTTCCAAGATGGGATATACATTGTGGAGAAGATAGTGTAGGTGATCTTAAATGAAAGATATTATAAGTGAATTTACGGCTATCAAAGGATTGGGAGAAGCAAAAGCCAAGGCACTTGTTAAGGCTGGTTATAAATCAACTGAGGATTTAGCCAGTGCATCGGTTAAGGATTTGAGTGCTGTTGAAGGTATTGGTCCATCACTTGCAGAAAAGATCAAAGCCGGTGCATCGGAACTGGCAACCAGCGTATCGGAAGAACCAGCTTCTACAGAACTTGCTGCAACCACTGAACTTGAGATGGATGAGGAATCCAGACGATTGTTTAAGGTCAGGAAAGTCCAGAAGGGAAAGAAACCCGATTTCAAAAGAGCCGATTCTCACAAATTCAAAAGGCTTGATTCGAACTGGAGGCGTCCAAGAGGTCTGCAGGGGAAAAAGCGCCGGCATGTTGCTGCAAAGGGTGCACTTGCACAGGTAGGGTACGGCAGTCCGGTAACTGTGAAGGGATTTCATCCATCGGGATTTGCAGAGGTTCTTGTAAGAACTCCATCTGATGTCGATAAGGTTGATGCGTCCATTGAGGCAATAAGGATTGCAAGGACCGTTGGTGCAAAGAAGAGAAACGTGATCGAAGAAATGGCAGTGGAACTCAACATCAAAGTTCTAAACCCAACGAGAGGTGAGTAGGATGACAGATTTGTCCAATCAGAAACGAATCGCCTCAAAGGTTTTAGATTGTGGAGTTCACAGAGTGTGGATGGACCCGGAAGCTTCTGAAGATATCGCAGTTGCGATTACCAGGGAGGATATCCGTGGACTTATCGCAAATGGGACTATCAAGGCTGTACGTGCAAAAGGTGTTAGCCGAGGTCGTGCCAGGGTCAGGGATGCCAAACGCAAATATGGACATCGCAAAGGACACGGGTCACGCAAAGGTAAAAAAGGTGCGAGGAATCCAAGAAAGGAACAGTGGATCAAGAAAATCCGCGCTCTTCGAAAAAGGCTTAAGGAACTGCGTGCAGATGGGTCGCTTGATAAGACTGTGTACTGCAAGTTGTACCGAAAAGCAAAGGGTGGAGAATACCGCAGTCTTGCACATCTCGATTCACATCTGGAGTCACAAAAACTCATCAAACGTGAGGAATAGTTGAATGAAAACAAATTATTTATGTAATATATTGATGTGGAGGAGTTAATTATGGCAACAGGACCCAGATATAAAGTTCCATTCAGGCGACGGAGAGAAGGGCGCACAGACTATCACCAGCGGCTCAGGTTACTACTGTCTGAGGAGAACCGTGTGGTTGTGAGAAAAAGTGCAAGACATATGCAGGTCCAGTTGGTAGCTCCTAAACCAGAAGGTGACATAACACTCTCGTCAGCAATTTCAACCGAACTTAAGAAATATGGATACGAAGGGGCAACAGGTAACACAACCGCTGCCTATCTTACGGGTTTGCTGTTTGGTTTAAGGGCACTTGACGAAGAATATGAAAGTGGAGTACTGGATATAGGGCTTGCGGCATCCTCTGCAGGATCTCGTGTGTATGCTGTACTGAAGGGTATCATTGATGCGGGGATGGATGTTCCTCACAATCCATCGGTGTTCCCGTCAGATGAGCGTATAAGAGGAGAGCACGTTGCAGCGTATGTGGAAGGATCAAATCTGCCTGAGCAGTTTGAAGCAGTTAAGGAAAAGATCCTTTCCGAATTTAGTTAGGTGATTATATGGCATATGGATATGATGAGGAATGGGTTCCCCAGACTAGACTTGGAAAACTCGTTGTTGAGGGGCAGATCACTTCAATGGACGAGGCTATTGAGTCAGGTTTGCCGATAAGGGAATCGAATATCGTGGATATACTGCTTCCTGAACTGGAGGACGAGGTTCTCGATATTAATATGGTCCAGAGGATGACCGATTCAGGTAGACGTGTGAAGTTCAGGGCTACTGTCATCGTTGGGAATGGAGATGGTTACGTGGGACTTGGTCAGGGTAAGGATGTACAGGTTGGTCCAGCTATCAGAAAAGCGATCGATAATGCAAAGATCAATATCACTCGTATCAAACGCGGTTGTGGTTCATGGGAATGTGCTTGTGGACTCGAACACACCGTACCCCACGAAGTGCGCGGAAAAGCTGGCAGTGTGACTGTTGAACTGAAGCCCGCACCACGTGGTCTTGGACTTGCGGCTGGCGATACTGCGCGGAAGGTGCTTGAAAAAGCAGGTATCAAGGATGTATGGACTCGGACAGAGGGCACAACACGAACGACCCTCAATTTCGCAAAAGCGACCTACAATGCACTGATGAATACCAATACCGTCAGGCTTCCTATAATATATGAAAAGGCGGAGGCTTAAAGATGTACGTAGTAGTCAGGGTACGTGGTGAAGTGAATGTGAGGGGCTCTATCGAAGATACTCTAAAGATGCTCCGTTTACACAAGATTAACCATTGCGTGATCTTAAACGAGAATCCGAATAATATCGGTATGATACAGAAGGTTAAGGATTATGTGGCATATGGTACCATTGATTCAGAGACCCTTGCACAGATGCTTAAGAATCGTGGAAGGCTGGAAGGTGGTGCACGTCTTACTAGTGAGTACATTATTGAAAATACACAGTTCGATTCAATCGAATCCTTTGCAGAAGCAGTATTGGACGGTAAAGCCACACTTAAAGACGTTCCTAATATGAAGCCCGTCTTCAGACTCCATCCTCCTCGCAAAGGACATGCGGGTATCAAGAGAACAGTCCAGCAGGGTGGCGTGTTAGGAAATCATAAAGAAAACATCGGAACACTGTTGAATAAAATGAGGTAGGTTGGCATGAGCAAGACCAATACAAAAAAGTTCAGAGGGTCGCGCACCTGCGGTGGCGGTACCTCCAAGAACCGGCGTGGTGCTGGTAATCGTGGAGGGAGAGGTAAATGTGGTGGATGTAAACACCATTTTGTGAGGGCACTGCAGCTTGGATATGCGCAGGGAAAACATGGATTTAAACGTCCTCTGAAAATGATTCGTGATGTTGCAGTGGTAAATGTCGGTGAACTCGATGAACTCGCAAACCAGCTTGTAGAGGATGAATTTGCACAGTTGGAGAATGGTACTTATAATCTGGACCTTGCAGATCTTGGCATTGAGAAGGTACTCGGAACCGGGCAGGTCAAAAAGAGTCTGGTGATTAAAGCAGCCGATTTCTCGGCTATTGCTCAGGGCAAGATCGAAAGCGCTGGTGGGACCTGTATCAAGATAGAAAAGTAATTTCAGAACATAGCATTACTTTTATCTATTGTCAGAATATCGTAGTTTAAAAAGTAAGTTTACCGGGATAATTCGTTATTGGTATATTCCATGAAAAAGGTGTAATTGATGAGTCTCAAGGAAAGTTTAGATCCGATTTTTAGTCGTTTACCTGCGGTTGCAAGTCCGGAAGGGCATGTACATTTTAAAACTAAATTGTGGTGGACACTCGGAATACTGATACTCTACTTTGCACTTGCAAATGTGCCGTTATTCGGTCTGTCCAAGGATTCAATAGACCTGTTCGAATCATACAGGGCATTCTTTGCAGGTGCATCAGGTTCCTTGATGCTGCTCGGTATTGGACCGATCGTTACAGCATCGATTGTTTTGCAGTTGCTTGTTGGGGCAGATGTGATTAAACTAAATATGTCTGATCCGTCAGATCAGGCATTTTTCCAGGGTGCCCAGAAGTTTCTAGTTTTTGTTATGATAGTACTTGAGGCATTGCCGCAGATCATGGGTGGATATATTCAGCCAGATGCAAGTCTGGCAGCATCGCTTGGTGTTGGATTAGGTGCCATAACATTTATTATATTCCTGCAGATATGTATCGGCGGGATCATGATACTGTTCATGGATGAAGTTGTTTCCAAATGGGGTATTGGTTCTGGTGTCGGATTGTTCATTGTGGCAGGTGTTTCCCAGCAGATAGTTACCGGTGTGTTTAACTGGAAACTGGATACAGCAGGACTGCCCATAGGACTTATTCCCAAATGGATATACATAGCTCGAAATGTGGGTGCTGATTACCTCTTCTCGGGTGATGGAGTGATGTTCATGCTGATCAATGGTGGCATACTTGCACTTGTGAGCACGGTTACGATCTTTCTCCTTGTTGTCTATGTGGAAAGTACCCGTATTGAGATACCACTTGCCCACAGTTCGGTCAGGGGTGCAAGAGGGCGGTTCCCTGTAAAACTTATTTATGCGTCCGTTCTTCCGATGATCCTTGTAAGGGCCTTGCAGGCAAACATTCAGATGATAGGTATGCTTATGGCCAGTCGCGGTATCACTTTTTTTGGTGATTACAGCGGCTCCACTCCAATAAACGGGATCATGTATTATCTAGCTCCGATAAACAGTCCATATAACTGGATACCATCACTTGTCAGGGAGTCATTTACGAGTTATGGTGCGGTCGCCCCTGCTACATGGCAGATAGCATTGCATGTTTTTGTGGACGCATTCATGTTGATAGTTGGCGGGATTATTTTTGCCCTGTTCTGGATCGAGACGACCGGGATGGGTGCCAAGCCGACCGCACAGAAGATATTCAATTCAGGCATGCAGATACCTGGCTTCAGGCGAAACATTGGCAGTATTGAGAAGGTTATGGTCAGGTACATTCCTAAGGTCACTGTCATTGGTGGTGCATTCATAGGACTGTTGACCCTTGTGGCAAGTCTTCTTGGTACCATTGGCGGGGCAGGAGGTACCGGATTGCTACTTACTGTTAGTATTGTGTACCGTCTTTATGAGGACATCGCATCCGAACAGATGATGGAGATGCATCCCATGGTAAGGTCTTTCTTTGGTAGATAAATGAATTGAAAACGGAGATATATTGATGAACATTGTATTATTTGGTCCACCGGGTGCTGGAAAAGGTACCCAGGCCAAGAAATTAGCAGGTCATTACAAGATTCCCCATATCTCTACTGGGGATATATTGCGGGCAAATCTCCGCGAGGGTACCGAGCTCGGGCTTGCTGCAAAGGAATACATGGATAAAGGCGAACTGGTCCCCGACGAGGTGTTGATCGGTATTGTCAAAAACAGACTTGTAGAACCAGATTGTCAGGTAGGTTTTTTACTGGATGGGTATCCAAGAACAATTCTGCAGGCAGATTCATTGTCAGGTATACTTGATGAAATAAGTAAGCCCCTTGAGGTTGTCCTGAATATCGATGTACCGGATGATGAACTGGTAATACGTCTTGGTGGACGGCGGATGTGCAGCTGTGGTGCCAGTTACCATATAAAGTTCAATCCGCCAGAAAAGGACGGGATATGCGATAGCTGCGGTGGCACCCTGTATCAGCGCGATGATGACAGGGATGATGCCATACTACAGAGGCTTAAAGTATATCAAGAGAAAACACAGCCTTTGATTGATTATTATGGCCGGATGGGTATTCTGGTAACCGTAGGCGGTACCGGTGATATTGACGAGGTCTTTACAGACATCTGTGATGTACTGGACAAATAACGTGGAACAAATTATTAATTGGTGAGGATTGCTTTGACAGCATCGAATATAAAAAAGACAGTCGATCAGGTCCTGCTGGCACTTGGTCTGTCGCTCATGTTTGGTATAATTATACTGGGGCAGGAATTTAGAACTGCGATCGGCGAGACTATAGGAATTTTTATGAATCCTGTAATTGCTATTGTAGGCACTGAAAATTTCCATATCGTGCTGTTCATAATGGCAGCGATTACGGCAATCTATTCATCACTGATCCAGAAATATACGATCGATTGGAAATTGATGCGTGATACGCAGGAAAACATGAAGTCTTTCCAGAAGGAGTTCAGGGAGGCCCAGCTTTCTCAGAACACCTATATGCTCAAAAAACTCGAAGAGCAGCGTAAAGAAATGATGGGTGACCAGATGGAGATGACCAAGCAGCAGTTCAAACCAATGGCGTACATCAGTATTATTTCACTGCCCCTGTTTATGTGGGCATACTATTATATCAGCGATTTCACGATTCATGGACCTTTGACACTTGTTTTTCCTTTCTGGGGTGAGCAGTTGCTGACGGATGGGGTGTTGGGGCCATTCCAGTACTGGATATTCTGGTATTTTATCACTTCACTTGCTATCAGCCAGTTAATCCGGAAAGCTCTGGATATTGGTGGTGTTTAAATGTTGTTGGCAATCAGCGGATTGCCTGGTAGTGGGACAACAACGGTAGCTAAACAGCTGGCAGAACATTATGGCGTTGAGATGATCTCTGCGGGTGAGGTTTTCAGAAGACTTGCAGAAGAACGCGGCATGACACTTGCTGAGTTTGGGGCACTGGCAGAATCTGACCCTTCGATCGATCTTGATATCGATGAACGACAAAAAGAGATTGCAAGCACCAGTAATAATATCATCCTCGAAGGCAGGCTCGCGGGTCATATGGCAGGTGAAGCACTTAAAGTCTGGATTAAAGCTCCTCTTGATGTGCGTGTTAAAAGAATAGAAGACAGGGAGAATGCTTCTTTTGATAAGATGCTTGATGGTACTATAAAGCGTGAGGCTTCAGAAGCAGTCCGGTATAAGGAGATATATGGGATAGATATCGGTGATCTGTCGATATACGATATTGTAATTGATTCTAATAGGTGGAACCAGTACGAAATCGAGAAGATAATTGTAACTTCAATTGATGGACTTGGTGGATTTGAATGCTGAGACGATTTCGTGGCAGATATTAAGTAAAGTAATAACATCAGATTATTGCAGGTTTGTAATAATGAGTAAATGAGTAACAATAATAAATTACCTTCTGAACGTTAG
>CAZQWP010000011.1:0-15747 GCA_964597005.1 uncultured Methanosarcinales archaeon
ACGTCATGCCCCGCAGCTCTGCTGCGGTTGGGTGTGCCATCGCAACGTTTGACCTCGGCAATCAACGAAAACCCACACATCGTTTGGAATTTCTGGAAATCCTAATCGGATATAACTATCACGGCACAGTTCCAAAATCCAGTTATTTTGGCATTTATCGCATCAAACAATTTTCTAGATTGATGACGATGCCAATCGAAATCGATGCAAATCAATGTTAATCAGTACCTTAAAATAACTGGAAAATGATATTGTGCCAACTATCACATATTATTATAATGAGAATCATTATTAAAGTTTGTGGATGGATTTATTTAGAGAGTATTTCAAAAAAACAGGTGGCATGTACATGCCTAACGGTCGGAACAATGGGTTTTATGATCTTCGGTGCGTCATTCGCTTTCTGCATCAGTGAACTTAATTGTTATTCTGTTCTCCAATATGGGTTCACATCTTGCCTTTACAACTGCAATTCTAGCAGATGTGGAAGATGTTAAAAATGATGTCGTCGAACCATGGCCTTTTTCAATTTTGACCGGAGTTTCAACCACTCCTTCACTTGTTTCGAGATATATTGTTATGTCCTCCGGAACAGGGATGGGTATTTCATTATTATCTTCTATACTTATTGTTATGGTAGATCTAGATATGCCATCGGCAGGTATATTGGCTGGTTTTGCAGATAGTTTCAGTTTGATGTGTGGTATCTCTTCCAAGTCACAGTGGATCTGCGTAGTTATATTTTCTAGGACCAGTGCCTCCTTTTCACATTTATAATAACAGAACTTTATGAATGTGCTCACATGTTCTCCGGACGGCACTTCATCAATTTTTACAGGTGAGGTTCCAATGCATACCCCATCCAGGTATATCAGTGCTGATTCCGGTTCTGAGGTTGCGTATATCGACCCGGTTCCTTTTTTTCTATTCTTATCATTATCTTTATCCTTATGTTTTTTTCTTGATGCCCGCCATATTCCTAAAGCAGCAACTACTACTGCAACCGGAAATATTAATTCCCATAAATCTAAACCGCCCGGGGTCTCCCTATCAAAGTAAAACGTTGAACTAACATCTTCTGACCACAGGCCGTCATTGTCCTGCACTGCAAATATGTATGTCCCTTTTCTTATCTGTTCAGGAGCAATCATCAGTGTACATGAACTACCCTCCCTCGTCAGGATGGTACCGTCGGGAAAGATCCAGCGGCACAGTACCACTTCGCCGTCAGTATCAGTTCCATAACCGTCAAATCTCACATTTTCTCCCTGCAATGCCGGATTTGGTTTGATAGTCATGTGTGCTATTGGATGCATTGTCTCCATGGGTGGTTGTGTTCCTTCATCAGGAATTTCGGTTTCCATCTCTGGATATTCGAGTATTATGTATCCTTTTCCTTCCCCTGCACCACTGATGACCGAAATTATCCATTCGTTGCCCTTTGCCAGATCATCATCCGGAATATCATAGCTCAATTTCAGTGGCTCACCGGATTTACCCTATATCTCATTTTTTATTTCACCTGTTTGGACGAATTCCAGTCTCAGAGCCAGTTCCTGAATATTTCCTTCCATTAATGTTTCGGCATATATCGTACCTTTTTCGCTCACAGTGAAACTGAGAATATAGGCTGCATCCTCCTGTACAAATATTTCCTGATCAGTTACCACTGCACCCACGTTGTAAGATAATGTCACAAAGATCATCGCAGTGATAAGCAGGTAATATGTTTTCCTCCCCATTTTTCCTCCACCAGATTGTCTATTAACATCCTAATCCTATTGAATAGGTCCGAAATCTCTCGGATGTCTCGAAATCTGTTGTTCTCTTTATTTCAACACTCCCTGTTGACCGGAACTTCTCCTCAAATAGCACCTAACCAGTAGATGCAGGATGTGTTTTTAGAAGGTCCCAATTTTGCATTGTGTATAATAAGTACGTTTCATCATTATTATAAGATGTTTTTATTAATGTTTTGTTATTTTTATCTGACCATGTGTGCCATTAAATATAAGAACACCAGCCGATAAAGAGGGTCTTCTATGTCTGCAAAAATTCTTCTCACGAACGATGATGGTATCTATGCCGCCGGGATCAGGGCAGCATACAAAAGTGTTGCAGACCTTGGTGATATCACGATCGTAGCTCCCGCCATGCAGCAAAGCGGCGTCGGTCGTTCGATATCTATTTTTGAACCACTTCGTATCACACAGGCAAATATCAATGGTACCACGGGTTATGCTGTTGGAGGCACTCCAACGGACTCCGTGATCCTCGGAATTTTCACTATAATGAAACAGACGCCTGATCTTGTACTCTCAGGGTTCAATGTCGGGGAGAACGTCAGTACAGACACCATCACAACATCTGGCACCATCGGGGCAGCACTCGAAGCTGCAAGTTATGGGATTCCTGCAATCGCAGCATCCGTCCAGGTGACAGAAGAAAGGCTGAAGTTTGATGACCTGCGGGATTATCAGCACGATTTCGAAGTTGGCATCAGTTTTGTAAACAGGGTGGTGAAGAAAGTATTGAGACACGGTCTACCCGATAAGGTGGATCTGCTAAATATCAACATCCCTCATTTTGTGGAGGACGATACCGAGATAGAAGTAACTCGCCTTGCACGGAAGATATTTAAGACATCCGTGGAAGAACGCCACGACCCCCGCGGGCGCCCCTATTACTGGATAGCGGGTAATCTCATACGTGAGGAAGCGGAAGGTACGGATGTGCATGCTGTAATGCAAAAAGGACACATATCCATAACACCGATATCACTCGATGCCACTTCACCTATTGATTTTTTAATGATAGAGCAGCTATTCTGATATAGTCCGGACTAACGCTTAATTTTAAGCGATACCTCAGTCCATTCGCTTTCCACACCGTGCAGTGTTTCGACTACGCCACCAACAATGCTTCCAAGAATTTTCTGTACGAATTCGTTCATCGGGACTTTCTCACCATCAACTATCAATTCAGCGTTCATATATTTCACCTTGTTATTTTCTACAATATGGTACACGCCTGCTTACTGCAAGTTTAAGCAGTTCAGGCATCTCCTCCGGCGATGCGCTAGAGGCATCTACAAGATTATCGTTTATCAGGAGACAGGGTTTGAGTTTCCCATCTGCTGTAACCCGCAACCTGTTGCAGTTGGCGCAGAACTCAGTATTGTCAACGGGACGGACAAATTCAACCTCAGTACCGTTGATGATGTATTTTTTCCTGTGGTGCATACTGCGAACCCGCACCTCGTCTGCGCGTGCATTCAGGTCATTTTCTATTAAGTCCGCATCTATCTGGTAAGATGAGACATCATTGAAGTCCATAAGTTCGATAAGCTGCAGGATCACCTGACCTTTATATCCACGTGTAAATTCGAGCATATCATCGATTTCGATGTCATTCAGCCCTTTTAAAAGTACCATGTTCAGTTTCACAGGAGTAAGTTCCGCATCAACAGCGCTGTGAATGCCGTCAAGTACCTTTTCAAACATTCTCCCTTTACTATTAGTGATATAATGGTATCTTTCAGGGTTGAGTGTGTCCAGACTGATGTTTACACGGTCAAGCCCTGCGTCTTTTAAAGACTGTGCCTGTTCTTTTAAAAGAATGCCATTGGTGGTTGCAGACACATCTTTCAACTTCGGAAGCGAGAGCAGTATATCTTCAAAGTCCTTTCGAAAGAGAGGTTCACCACCTGAGAACTTCACCTTATTTACACCGAAACCTGCAGCAGCATTAACGATATTCGAAATAGTTTCAACTGACATCTCATCCCCGATGCATTCGTCACCTTCATGGTGGCAGTAGATACAGTCGAGGTTGCAGCGGTTTGTAATTGAGATGCGAAGACTTTTAATGGTGCGACCGAAGGAATCGGTCAGAACTTCTGTTGAGGGGGGCTGGTTCATATTACTCAGTACATACACGTTGTTTATTTAATCATTTTGGCTAAAGGCTTTGCGTATTAAGCAAAAATAAAAAGTCACTTTTTGATAACACAGATCGCATTCAACGGAAAGGTTTTGTAATAAAATATAGGGCACATAGGCGCAAATAAGGTTTATTGTATCTATTTTTCGTCAGAAGAAGCATTTTTGTCCTTGTCAATTAAACGGAGTTTCCGACGGTAATAGTTCAGTGGATGGCTGATATATTTACACAGCTCATCAGCGCCATAGCAGTTGCCGTAGGTCTTCATGGTATCGCAGGATGGAGGGGTATAGGTCGTGCCGGATGAACCTGCTATATGTTCTATCTGGTACCTTGTCTTTTCCATATCAAAGTCAGGAGATACATTGAAAAGATCGATAACATCGTCTGCCGACATACCCACTGTCAATAAGAACGAAGTCATTGCGAACCTCATGGAATGCGCAAGGTTTACACCAGCTCTGACATTTGCAATGGCACGGGCAATACAAGGAGGGAACAGTTCACTCTCAACCGCCCCAAAGTCGCCTTCACCAAACTCATTTTTCCGTGATTCAAGAATCTCTTTTATTTCGGCAAGATATGGTTCGCAGGACTTGCATATCTCTGGTGGGACATCCATAGGAAGTGATGCCAGTATGCGCTCACGAACTGCTTCCTGCAAAAGGCGCGCAAACTCCTCACTTGTGATATGCACATTGCCGCTGTCGAGTTTGCGGTTTACCAGTTTCCAGTTAAGGTCTTTCATAGAACTGGAAAGCTTAATGTAATCTGTGAAATGGATAATAAAATGGGAATCATCCGGTATAGTGGAAACATCAAAATCATTCCCGAATTCACTCAAAAAAGCGGTGTTCTGGCTTTTAAGCAATGAATACGCGGATAACGCTTCTGAAAGTGCGTACCGCCTGGTCAAAAAACCATCATCTACACAGGATACCAGTATTCTTGCAAAAGGATATGAAAGCAATTCGGTAAGTAACTGTCCTTCATCAGAACCCGAGATCGATGGTTTTCTAATACCATCCCCCAGTGATTGAATAACACGCTCTTTGCCGCGCGTGCGTGCTGAATCCAAAGCCCGTGAACTAATTAAACTTTCAGGTGAAAAACCAAGGCTTTTCACATAAGAAGAAGCCTCTGAAAAAAATGGGTATAAAGCAAGTGATGTGTTATCCATACCTCTAGTCTGATTCAATTCTTGGTGCTAGGAGGTAGCTCACTTTCAAGACGCTGTTCGCGAAGTTGGTACTGATCTTTATCGGGAAATCCATGCCAAACTCAAGATGCACTTCATTGGATTTGGCAACAGGTTTAACAATATCAGACAGATAGTCCAGTGAGAACAATGAATGCGTGTCTTCAGGTTTCAAGTCTATTAATTGGTCCCGTGTCATTTCCACCCGCACCCTGTCGGTGTCACCTTCAGCTTCCATGTAAAAAAGGTCACCCTCTATGCCGAATAACATGTGATCGCTTATCTTTTCGGAAGCTTTTACAGCCCTGCGCAGATCCTTGCCATTCATAACTACCTCTGCCGGCAGGTCCAGCTGCGGGATCCTCGGATCAGCTCTTATGGTTGACGGATCGAGCAAAGACAATGTATAAGAGAGACCTGCTATATGTATCGCAAGTTTCTGCGACATATCATCGAGTTCGATCATGACCTTATCGTTTTTATCGATCAAACTTAAGGCGTCGGTAAGTTTGGTGAGATCCATTCCAATCTCACAATCGTTGGCATTAAACTCATCAAACGCACTGGCTGCCAGATCTAAAGTAACCATTGCAACGTTTGCCGGATCCACTGCCCTTACCGCGATTCCCTCTGGCGATATTCTAAATCTTGCTTCATCTACAAGCACCGACAGTGATTCTATCGAATCTTTTAGAAGATCTGCATCAATTGTTGCCTTGAACATTTTAAGTCTCCGTTCAATAATTTGAATTTACAGTTCATTATATCCATTAAGTTATATAAGTTTCCTTCTTTTTTCATTAGTTGAAGGCGTAGAGTAATGGTTGCGCAGCAAGGAATTAACGTTTTTATCTATTAATCATATTCTCGCCATGTATTATTACATTTGGTACATTTGAAAAAGCGAGTTTCTGACTCATCCGCCGATCTCAACTGCCGCAGCCACCAGTAAGCAAGATTGTTCCCGCATTCCGAACATCTTGCATTTGTTGTAGGCAGTCCCACATCCGCGTCACCCTCAAGTACGGTAACTTCACGTTCCTCACGTTTAACTCTGGACATTAGATTTTCGTCAGTTTGCTCATTGTCGGTCGTATATCCACATTTTCTACATTTCAGTGTACCTACGGCAGGGAACATCATACTTTTACATTTTGGACAGAACTCCATCAATATCATCTCTTGCACGATTTATTATCATATTATGGTCAAATGCCAGCTCTGGCAGATCATTGGGATCGAAAAGCCCGATATCATCTGCATCAGAGTCGGCTTTAGGGTTGCCTTTACCTTTTGTAAGGTAACATACCGACACATTATGCCCCCGCGGGTCACGCGAGGGGTTAGAGTATACTCCAAGCAACTTAACGATTTCTATAGAAAGCCCGGTTTCCTCAAGCACTTCTCTTGCAACTGCCTCTTCAGTGGTCTCACCAATATCGACAAAACCACCGGGCAATGCGAATTTACCCTTGTATGGCGGTCTTTTCCTCTTTATAAGTACTATCTTACCATTTAAGATGATTACGGCATCAACAGTTAATTTAGGTGTAACTGGTATCATTTGAACAAAACCTTATACGAATCGTCTATATATAAGAAATACCTATTACAGGTTGTTTAAAAAAAATGATAGAAAATGTACTTTGGATTGCAGTTGCACTGATGGTCATATCCTCAGTAATCCCAAACATCTACAGGATCCGTAAGTTGATTGGCGGAATTGGATGGGGATTTTTTTCCCTTCACTGGGCCTACCAGCCATTCCATTATATAGCGATAAATGATTACGCCAATGTAGTATTAACGATAGCTGTGGCCATATTCTGCGCACTTATAGTATTAACAATGATAAGAGAGTACAGTCAAAAGACACCCTTTTCCCCAGACAGTTCCATTGATGTCACCTCGATGGCAACAAGTGCAACGGCAATTGGATCACTATTCTATTTCCCTTTCGCACAGATGCCTTCATTGAACCTATGGATTATCTCGGGGGTCACAAACAATATCATGTGGGTCCTTGAGATGTTAAATGTTCCTGCACAACTGATGTCATGGAACACAATATCTCTGAATGATTATCATGTTGAGATTATTCTGGCATGCACTGCAATCGAGAGTATTGCATTGTTCATAGGTCTGATCGCCTCGGTCAAGGCACCTACTAAGCGCCTTGCAGCTGCCTTTTTGGTATCGGTTCCTGTAATTTATATTCTGAACATAATACGCGATGTCTTTGTTTTAATTGCATACGGTGAACAATGGTTTGGTCCCAACAGTTTTGAAATTGCACATCACATGATTTCAAAGGCCGGTTCAGGGATCGCACTTTTTGTAATTGCATACGCAGTGCTGCGCATTTTGCCTGAACTTCTGGACCTGATCGATGGTTTATGGCGTTTGATTACCAACCAAGTGCATAATGTTGTACAAAAAGTTGCAGGAAACCACTAAATGCTTGCAAAAGGTTCACTATCATGGGTTTTCACAGCCGCATTTTTTACCGTGGCAAGTGGATTATTAATATATTTCACAGAAATTCCGTATTTGCAGTATTTCACATACATGGGTTTTGCTTTGACCGTATTTTTTCTCTATTTTTTCAGGGATCCGGAACGTCACACCGAGATGGACAATAAATGTATGGTAGCGCCAGCTGACGGCAAGGTGATAGATATCCACCAACGATGTGTATGTATTTTCATGAATTTTCAAAATGTTCATGTAAACCGGTCTCCTATTTCAGGTACGGTCCGCAATATAGACTACAAAAAAGGTGGATATATTCCAGCATTTTGCAAGGATTCTGATAGAAACGAGCGCAATCATATATTCTTGGATTCCGAATATGGTGAGGTATGCGTTACACAGATAGCAGGTGCGGTCACACGAAGGATCATCTCCTATGTCAGGGAAGGTGACATAACACTTCAAGGACAGAAAATCGGCATGATAAGGTTTGGATCGCGTGTGGATGTTACAATTCCTGTAAATTTTGAAATAGTATGCAAGAAAGGCGACCGTGTCCGATGCGGCGAAACAGTGGTCGCAAGGTTAAAGTGACAAATAGAGGGAATATATGAGCATATTTAAAATAGTAAAAACACCGGATGCATTTACACTGTCAAATGCACTGTTCGGGGTCATATCGATTTTTGCGGTACACGAAGGATTCACCGATCTTGCGCTCATATTGCTTTTACTCGCCGCTGTTGCAGATGGGCTCGATGGCTACATTGCGCGTCGCTACACATGCAGCGAACTTGGTGAGTCTCTGGATTCACTTGCCGATGTCATCTCCTTTGGTGTAGCCCCGGCAGTTATCATTTATTCTATTTACAGTACTCTCAACCAATTGTTGATAGGTGCACTCGTATGTTTTTATGTTACATGCGGGATACTGAGGCTAGCTCGGTTCAATGCATTAGCAAAAGATGCCGATTTTGAAGGATTGCCGATTACTGCTGGTTGCGTAATGCTTGCATCCTACCTGCTCATGGATGAAAAATACATCCATGTTTATGTCTTGTTCATGCTGCTAATTGTCCTTTCATTGCTTATGGTCAGCAATCTGCCTTATTTCAAGTTGAGGAAAACAAAAAATATAGCTTTAGGTTCGGTGATCTTTGGGTTGTTGATCCCATCGTTTTTCGTAAATATTGAATATACACGTGTTTTTTCATTGATCTTATTTATGGCAATGATTCTGTACGTGGTATCACCTTTAATAAAAAATTCAGGAAAATAGTACGAGGATTAACATGAGTGAAAGTGCGGTTATTACTGATAGGGACAATGCACTATTCGAGGCGGGGATCAAGCTGGGTGCCCTGTATCACCAGTTCACAGGCTCACCAATTAATTTGGGAACAGTAGATAGCCTTGAGCAGGCAATATCCCAGAGTATCTCTGTCCAGCCATTTGTGGAAGATATAACGGTTTTAATCGACAGGGATATGGTTCGTTCAACTTTAAACAACGAGTTCGGGTATTGTGAACTCGAAGGGCGCATGCTGGATGTCAGGATATGTATTCTGTATGGTGATGTACGGGTATGGGTTGCTCTTGAGTACGACAGCGAACTTGAGTATCCTCTTATGCGGATCGAAAGCGTAGAATAGAAGTAATGCCATCCTGACAGGGGTATAATATTTTTAACGTATTCGCCAATGAAAGAAAATACAATTCCAGAGACAAAAAACGAGCGAAGGATAACGATCATCTGTTCATCTCCTGACAAAGCAAGCCAGAATATCAAAGGACATCTGCTCAAGATTCGGGAATGGGGACGGGTTTTTAGTGGCGACTGTGATGGTATCTGCTTAGTCTATGAATCCGGCAATTTCAGGATTGTTGAGATCGACAAGCTCCATATCTATCAGGACGGCATTGATAAGAAACTTGTAAGATGTGGTCTGCTTACAGATCTGATCATTTTTGCCTCAAAGCACAAAAGTCAGGATGGGCGCAAAATACTGACCGCACATTTCACTGGAAACGTCAAGGATGCAGATTTTGGAGGACACCCCCGGGAACTTGCAAAAACGGCACCTTATGCATTAAGGTCCATCCTAAAAAAAATACAATCATTTGCAAAAAACATTGATTACCAAGTGATGATGGAATCAACCCACCATGGTCCATCGGACCTAAACATACCATCTTTGTATGTTGAGATTGGGAGTTCTGAAACCCAGTGGGAAGACCCAATACCCGGCGATATCATTGCCCGTGCAATTTTATCTGTGGACTTTAAGGAGGTTCCTGTTGCACTGGGTTTTGGAGGAGGACACTATGCTCCAAGGCAGTCAAAGATGCTGTTTGAGACCGATGTGACCTTCGGGCACAATTTTCCAAACTATCAACTTCCTCACATCGACAGGGAGATTTTCAGGCAAGCATTTGAAAAATCAGATTCAGATTTTGTGTATTTTGACCGGAGATCCATGTCATCTGAAGAACGAGAGAGGATTGGTAGTTTCGTTAAGGAATTTGGGCTTGAGGTACTGCGGGAAAGTGATATCAGGGAGATGAAGGGCGTTCCCTGGGAGTTCTACAGGAAGTTGCTCGTAAAGGTAAACGAGTTATATCCGGGTGCACGTGTTAAATTGGCAGATGGTTTCAAGGATGAGATAGGGGTGCATGGTGTGCCCCGGCTCAGTTCTGTAAGGGTGAGCCAACAACTTTTGCAGGAAGCCGAACTTGTGGATAAAAGAGGGTTAAAGCATTTTGTGCAGGGTCAGAATGTTGCATATCTGGAAAATACAAACGGAACTATTGGGGATACTATTTTTTGCAACGGGGATGATTGTGCAGAAGTTGTAGTTCAGTCGCTAACAAACGAATGCATTAAAATACTAAAAGAACATTATGAAATTGAATATATACCAGAGGAGAATATTTTATATATTATAGAGAAAAAATTTAGTCCTGAACTTGCTCGTAAATTGGGTGTTCTTCCTGGTCCCATGTTCGGAGAATTGGCAAATGGCAAATCCGTTATGATAAATGGAAAAAATATAAAGTCCGAAATGGTATGTCACATAAATAGGAAAGGAATTATATTAATAAGATGATTACTTTGTAATATTATTGATTATTTTTTGCTCTAATGGAGGAAAATATCATGAAGTCCATCGTAGAAGAGGCACTGGCGCGGTCTGCACAGGAAGCTCACATCCACCATGAGGTTCCAGAAAAAACAGACATCAACGTAGAACTTGAAGAAATACTGCATGAATTACAGACAAATATCAAAGTCATAGGCTGCGGCGGCGGAGGTTCAAATAGCATCCAGCGGATGGGGGATGCGGAAATCAAAGGCGCAGACCTTGTTGCCCTGAACACGGATGCACAGCATCTTTTGCATGTTAATGCAAATGCGAAAATATTGATCGGTAGAAAGAAAACAAGGGGTCTTGGTGCTGGAAGTCTTCCACAGATAGGGGAAGATGCGGCGCTTGAGAGTTTGGATGAAATCCGGGCAGCTGTGAATGGTGCTGATATGGTCTTCATCACGGCAGGTCTTGGTGGCGGTACTGGCACAGGTTCCGCACCGGTTGTTGCAGAAGCTGCACGGGATACAGGAGCACTGACAATTGCAGTGGTCACCCTTCCGTTTGGCGTGGAAGGTCAGGTAAGGCGTACCAATGCAGAGGCCGGGCTTGAACGCCTGCGAGATGTTGCAGACACTGTTATTGTAGTACCTAATGATAAATTGCTTGAGGTCGTCCCAAGACTACCGCTACAGGCGGCATTCAAGGTTTCGGACGAGGTGCTGATGAGGGCTGTCAAAGGAATTACAGAACTTATTACAAAACCCGGTCTTGTGAACCTTGACTTTGCTGATGTCAGGACTGTTATGCAAAACGGTGGTGTGGCGATGATCGGGCTCGGCGAGGCAGATGGTGAGAACAAGGCCGTGGAATCGGTTCAGAAAGCACTTCGAAGTCCGCTCCTTGATGTGGATATTTCAGGCGCAACATCGGCTCTTGTGAATGTTGTCGGTGGCTTGGATATGACTATCTCCGAAGCAGAAAGTGTTGTTCAGGAAGTCTACAGTCGCATTGACCCGAATGCACGATTGATATGGGGTGCACAGGTCGATCCTGATCTTGAGCATTCGGTTCGTACAATGATTGTGGTTACAGGTGTCAGGTCACCGCAGATATATGGTCACGGTGGCGCTCAAAATGTCACTCGTAGATACGGCATCGATTTCGTGAAATGAAAAGTGATTATCATTATCATTTTTTATTTGGGTTTATGGGCGTGGGACAATTTTCCATAAATCCAATCGAAAGGTATTTTATGATAGACGTTATTTTGATGGCACTATAACTTCATAGTAATACTTCATAGTAATAATTTGGTAACTACGGTTTTGTTATCAATTAATTCAATCAATATACAAATAATATCAAGGATTTAATAGTGGTTGTGAAATATTTTGGCACAAAATTCGTTTGACTTGAATAACCTGAACACTGATATCATCAAGAAATTAAAAGCATACCTGAGGATTCTAAAACTAACGAAGAAACCATCAAGGGAGGAGTTCTTGATGATCGCTAAGGTTGCTGGTGTAGGCATTTTCCTTACGGGATTTGTTGGGTTCATACTATATTTGTTACTAACGGAGATGCCGACTTGGCTGGTGAACTGATTAGTGATGATGTCTCCATATTTGTTGTGAAGACTACGGCGAATCAGGAGCGTTCAGTTGCAAATATGCTTGCACAGGTTGCAAGAAAAGACAATCTGGATATACGGGCAATACTTGTTCCGGATGAACTTCGTGGGTATATCTTGATCGAGGCTCCTGAAGCAGGTTTGGTGGATCAGGCAATCCAGACAGTACCTCATGCGCGAGCAATGGTCAAGGGGGAGTCCAGTATAGGGGAGATCTTGCACTTCCTGACACCAAAACCGACAGTTACAGGAATCACCGAAGGGGCAATTATTGAAATAACTTCTGGACCTTTCAAGGGTGAGAAAGCGCGTGTGAAACGTGTTGATGAAAGTCATGAGGAGATCACAGTCGAGCTATTTGATGCGGTTATACCGATACCTATAACCATTCGTGGTGACACTGTAAGGGTGCTCAGGAAAGAAGAGAAGTAGTTTGCTTAAAAATTTGTGACTTCCTGTGTAAAATACAAGAATTTTATTGAAAACAAATACTGATTTAATTTTAGATGGTGATAATTAGATGACAAGTGTTGTTGAAGCATTGGTTCCGGGCGGAAAAGCAAATCCAGGTCCGCCTCTTGGCCCTGCACTTGGGCCGCTTGGTGTTAACATAAAAGATGTAATTGAAAAGATCAACGAAAAAACAAAGGATTACAATGGAATGCAGGTTCCTGTAAAGGTGACCGTGGACGATAAGAAGAATTTTGAGATCGAAGTCGGAACACCACCAACAGCTGCATTGATCCTTAAAGAAATTGGAGTTGAGAAAGGTTCAAGTGAATCTGGTACGATCGTAGTAGGGGATATGACCATAGGGCAGGCGGCAAAGGTCGCCCGCATGAAAAAAGATGACATCCTTTCGTATTCGCTCAAAGCGGCAGTGAAAGAGATAATCGGTTCATGCGTACCAATGGGTGTTACGGTTGAAGGACTCGATCCCAGGGAGTGCCAGAAGGCAATCGATGAGGGTAAGTTCGACGAGGCGCTGGTATCCGAGGCATGGTAAGAATAAAGGACTGACAATACCTGAAACATTGTAAGCAGGTTTGTCAAACCGATAGCTTTAAAAATAATTGATATACTATTGGATAACCCATTGGAATAGATGGAATAGTCCTATTTCAATAATCCGTAGTAGACCGAAGCGGTCGCATTGGGTGAACGTTTGTTTTACGTTAACCTGGGTGCAGGATTCACTCCTGTATCTGAACACAATGTTCAAGCACTACGGGAGGAGTAGAATGACAGAAGAAACTATAGTAAATGCTGTTAAACTGTTACTTGATGATTCTCCAGAACGCAACTTTAAAGAAAGTGTTGATCTGGCCATCAATCTAAAAAATCTTGACATGAGTCAACCCAAGAACAGGATCGATGAAGGGATCATCCTTCCTAATGGTCTTGGTAAGACTCGAAAGATTGCTGTTTTTGCAAAAGGTGACGTTGGACTCCAAGCCAAGGAAGCAGGTGCTGATTATGTGCTTTCAGAGGACGATATCACGGAACTGGCAGCCGACAAGTCAAAGGCAAGGACCCTTGCAAATGAATGTGATTTCTTTATTGCAGAAGTCCAGTACATGCCGCTCATTGGTAAGTCACTGGGTATAGTTCTGGGTCCAAGGGGTAAGATGCCTACTCCATTAACGCCGGATAAGAATGTTGCCGACCTGATCAAAACTTCCAAGAATTCAATTAGGATTCGTTCAAAGGATAAACTTACTTTCCATGTGGCAGTTGGAAGTAGGGGTATGGATCATGAAAAGCTTGCAGAGAACATCGAAACAGTTGTGAATAGAGTCGAACGCGTCCTTGAGAAAGGTAAACAGAACCTGAAATCGGTTTATGTCACGACGACTATGGGTAAATCCGTGAAGGTGGTATAATGGAAGATGCACACCACACAGAAAATGTCCCCCAATGGAAAAAGAAAGAGATTGAGGACATTAAAAATCTCATAAAATCTTACCCTTTGTTTGGAATGGCCGGTATCACTGGTATTCCTGCAAAGCAGCTCCAGCAGATGAGAAGGAATCTCAAGGATATAGCTGTTTTGAAGGTTGCCAGGAATACGCTTGTCAGAAGGGCTCTGGAGGAATCCGGTGAAGATGCGCAGAAGATGGCCGATTATATCGATGTTCAGACTTTACTGGTGTTCACGGAACAAAATCCGTTCAAATTATATAAGTTACTTGAGCAGACCAAGACCCCTGCTCCTATAAAAGCTGGTGCTGTTGCGCCGAATGATATTACTGTGGAGAAGGGTCCAACCAGTTTCCCACCGGGTCCAATACTTGCTGAAATGCAAGGCGCAGGTATTCCGGCAGCAATCGAGAATGGAAAGGTTTCCATTAGACAGACAAAGGTTGTTGCTAAGGAAGGTGAGGTGGTTTCACAGAAACTTGCAACTATGTTGACCCGCCTTGAGATTTACCCCATGGAAGTGGGACTTGATCTGAGGGCAGTATGTGAAGCTGGATCGATCTTCGAACCGGATGTACTGGCAATTGATGAAGGCAAGTACTTCTCTGACTTTGCACAGGCAGCACGGCAAGCTTTCAACCTTTCGGTCAATGCAGCTTATCCGACCTCGACAACGATAACCGCCTTGATTTCAAAGGCAGTTTCTGAATCAAGGAACCTTGGGATTAATGCTGCCATATTTGAGCTGGAGCTAATGGATGCATTGCTTGGAAAGGCTCAGGCACAGATGATGTCGGTTGCATCAGTTGTTTTAAGTAACGACGAAAATGCTGTTGATAGCGAGCTAAAGGAAGCTTTGGGTGCAGCTGCCCAGAGTGCTGCTGCGGCTGAAGCAGTATCCGAAGGGTCCGTTACTGAAGCCCCGGAAGCTGAGGAAGAAGAAGCCACTGAAGAGGAAGTTGAAGAGAGCGGAATGGCCGGTCTCGGTGCTCTCTTTGGATAATATGAAAGACTTTGATAATTTACATTAATAGAATAAAAGGTGATTTACTATGGAATATATATACGCAGCACTTTTAATACACAATGCTGGAAAGGAAATTACAGAAGAAGCAGTTACTGTCGTACTTACGGCAGCCGGTATAGACGTTAACGAATCCCGTGCAAAGGCACTTGTTGCAGCTCTCGATGGTGTAGATATCGAGGAAGCAATGGCAACAGCAGCATTTGCAGCACCTGTAGCAGCAGCAGCACCTGTAGCTGCCGAAGCACCAGCTGCCGAAGTCGAGGAAGAGTCAAAAGAAGCCGAAGCCGAGGAAGCTGAAGAGAGCGGAATGGCCGGTCTCGGTGCTCTCTTTGGATAAGCGCCCGGACATTGCTCGCTACTAAGCGAGCATCTTCTTTTTTTATACCCAAGACATAACTTAGGTATTGCTAAGTATTGGTGGAAACGCTTACATTTTCTGGAATTTGATTTTTTTAAATATCCTGTC
>CAZQWP010000012.1:0-15613 GCA_964597005.1 uncultured Methanosarcinales archaeon
TTTGGGCTATCCTTATGCGTTTGAGGACGCTCCAGAATAAGAACAGGTACCTGACCATCATTGTCATAATAAGGGTGAACTCTTTCGGAATTCCAAGACGCCTTGCGGAAATAACCATATCATTCATTTTTGTGGTTGAAGAGAACAATATTATAGCAGTCACACAGACTACGAATTTCAAAAGCAGGGATAGTCCAAACTCTATTCCTTCGTAGGTCATCGATAAACCGAATGGCAATGAAAGGGGATGAGGTGTAAAAGAGTCGATAAACGGTTGCCGTACAAATGGCTGTATGAGGACAATGCCCAGCCCAAATGGCAACACTGCAATAAATCTGAGAATAACGTAAACAGGGTTGAGTTTTGCAACCATCATAAGAATTATCAGGTACGCTTCGATCATGGAAAGACGCATAAAATTATCATCGTTCATGCGTGGAAGACTCACTGCAAAGACAATAATCGCAATCGTAGTAAGTATCTTTACTCTTCCATCCAGCCTGTGCAAGGGACTGTTTTTGTATGATTCCCGTTCGATATCCGTAAGTGTAATTTCCATTCTTTTTACTCGTTGTGTGAGTTCTTTGAAGTTCTGATCAGGCGCAGTATCTCATCTTTGGCGTCATCAGGAGTGATCTTTATTTCGACATCAAGCCCTTCATCCTGCAACAGTTTGAATATGTCAGCAATCCTTGGCATCCGCAGATGTGCCTGTTCTACCAGGTCTTTATCTTTGAATATCTCTTTTGCAGTGCCTTCAGCTTCCAGTCTTCCATGATGGAGCACATAAACCCTTTCTGCAAAAAGCGGGATGATGTCCACGTCGTGGCTGGAAAGGATCACTGTTATCCCCAGTTCCCGGTTCATCTTGTCCATGACTTTCATTATCTCACTTGCACTGAAAGGATCAAGTCCTGCTGTGGGTTCATCGAGAACTATGACCTCAGGTTTCATAGCGAGTATTCCGGCAATAGCAACAAGTTTCTTCTGCCCGCCACTTAAGTGGTGTGGAGAACGTTCCTCCAGACCGAAGATATTTACAAGTTCTATAGCTTCTTTAACCCTTGATTGGACTTTTTCTTTAGAAAGCCCCATGTTAATAGGTCCAAAAGCAATATCCTGTTCAACTGTAGGTGCAATTATCTGGTCATCCGGGTTCTGGAAAACTATACCAACGGTCTGCCGGACTTTGGTTATTGTTTTATTTGAGATCCTTTAACCTTTTATCAGGACTTCCTCGGAAGATGGTTTGAGTATCCCGTTCAGGTTCTTGAAAATAGTGGATTTTCCAGCACCATTGGCTCCCAGGATTGCTATTTTCTCGCCGGGATATATTTCAATATTTATATTGTCAAGAGCCTTTGTTTTGATGCTTGCATAAATGTATGAAACGTTTTTAAGTTCAATGATGGGCTTTTTCATGAAGTTCATATTGATCCCGGTTGCTGCTTGAGTTCCAATTAGAAAGATGTTTCTATCCGTTTTGATACGGTGGTTTCACACCTAAAAAAGAACAGAATTTTCATAAACCGTTTTAGTATTACGAATTTACAAAAATGTAACATTAACATTTCTAAAAGAGATTGTCGTATTAATAATTAATGGTATTATTGAGAGGCGGCTTTTTGAAATCACTCAATGGTGCGTGGAGATTCTAGTGACTGCAGGGATACAACAATACATCACCCAATTTTCTCCACAACACTCACCAACTGTCCATGAACATCGATCTCACCGAGCGCGATTCGTGTTGAGGATATGGGGGCATCATCCTCTGCCAGTACATATTCAACTCTGGTAATCTCGATGGGGGTGCGATCTGTCTGATCTCGCAATTCGTTGATCTTCAATGCTACAGGATATGTTTCCGGGGAAACCACGATATAGTCAAAATCATCGATGAGGGTTGGACCATATGGGTCGGTAAGTTCCATTATACAGTAGTGATCTTCAGGTATTCTGAGGCTTTCAAGGTAAGCCACGATATTCGCTTTGCGAATCCCGTAATCGTCCACATGGTGGATGCGTTGCTGTGCCATTTCGTTGGAGGTGAGACCTATGTAGACCTCACCGTTATCCACAAGTTCAAATGCTTTTTTGAGAAGGAGTTTATGTCCGTCATGGAGATATTCAAATGTTCCGCCCACAGCTACCTTTGTCATTGCTCCAGAATAAGGATGCCTGTAACATAAATGTTTGGTTGAGGATATGGGTGTGCAATACTTTCACTCCACTTAGCTTATTTATATATACTTGCATGGTATTATCAAAATTAGCAGTATAAATTGTGCACCTCAAAATAAACCATGTGCACCGATAGGAGTTATTAAAAATGTCTGAAATGTTACTTGAGGACTTGGACCACGTGGGTCCCGCAACAGCACAGAAGTTGAAAGATGCTGGATTCAATACTATCGAAGCAATCGCGGTGGCATCTCCTGCAGAACTTGCAAACACCGCAGAGATAGGGGAGTCAACGGCTGCAAAGATCATCACTGCTGCACGCCAGTCTGCGGATATCGGCGGGTTCGAGACTGGGGATTTAGTACTGGAGCGCAGGAAACTTGTTGGAAAGCTCACAACCAATTGCACCGAGTTTGACGAAATGATGGGGGGAGGGATCGAATCACAATCAATTACAGAAATGTACGGTGAATTTGGTTCAGGAAAAACTCAGATCGCACACCAGCTTGCAGTAAATGTGCAGCTTCCAAAGGAAAAAGGTGGACTCGCTGGTTCTGTGATAATGATCGATACCGAAAACACCTTCCGCCCCGAGCGGATCAAACAGATGGTGGAAGGTCTTTCTGAGAGATATGGTATTGAGTATGATCCTGATGAGTTCCTCAAGAATATACATGTGGCACGAGCATACAATTCAAATCACCAGATACTGCTGGTGGATTCTGCATCTGAACTTGCAGATGAACTCAAGGATTCTGAAAAACCCGTTCGTTTATTGATCGTGGACTCACTAACAGCTCACTTCAGGGCAGAGTATGTGGGCAGGGGCACACTTGCAGACCGGCAGCAAAAACTTAACAAGCATCTCCACGGTCTGCAGCGATTCGGTGACCTCCACAACTCGGCAGTCATTGTTACAAACCAGGTCATGTCAAAACCGGACGCATTTTTCGGTGATCCCACAAAACCAATCGGTGGGCACATATTGGGACATACTGCCACATTCAGGTTGTATCTCCGCAAATCAAAAGGCGACAAGAGAATTGTACGTCTTGTGGATTCACCCAACCTGCCGGATGGTGAAGCCATAATTTCTGTAACAACAGCAGGTCTGGCCAATCCATGATAAGGGAAATTCTTTAATCAATTCATCACCATCTAATGTGCATGAGGTTCAAAGCCCTTGTCGTAGACATAGATGCAACGATCACCCACAAAGACAGGCGACTGAATCTTAAAGCTGCAGAGCTGCTGCATTCCCTTAAGGTTCCTGTGGTCCTTGCAACTGGAAACGTGTTGTGTTATGCACGGGCCGCCGCAAAACTGATTGGCATCGAAGTTGCAGTGATCGCCGAGAATGGTGGTGTGGTTGCATTAGGATACGACAGTGAACCCTTTGTATCGGATAATATAGGGGAATGCGAAAAAGCGTTTTTGTACCTGTCAGAACACTATAATCTTACAAAACTCGATCCGGAATTTCGAAAAACTGAGATTGCACTTAGAAGGGACTTTGATATCGAAACGGCCAAGAAGTTGCTCAATACGCAGGGTTTTGGGGTCGATCTAATAGATACAAAGTATGCCATACATATCAAAAGTAATAAGATCAACAAAGGTATTGGTCTTGAAACAATCGCAGAACTTATGGGACTTGAAGCCACTGATTTTGTGGCCATCGGGGATTCTGAAAACGATGTGGAAATGATCAGATATGCAGGTTTTGGAATCGCCGTTGCAAATGGTGATACTGAAGCGAAAATATCTGCAGATATTGTAACAGAGTCTTCCTTTGGCGACGGAGCAGTAGAAGCTATTGGATATTTGCAATCGAAAGGATGGTTATAGCCTTAATGTGTGCTATGGAGTGTTTTCACTCTACAGGCAGTCCCTTTGCTACAGTCTTATCCACCACAATATAATCCTTAATCGCACGAACGGATTCAAAAGGCAAAAGTAAGTACTGTTCATCGGTTTTGTATTTCGATGTATCCAGAGCCAGATCGGGTTTTACGATCAGGTCTATCAGATTGCCGGTTTTGACATCCATTACTATATTGAACAATACCCCGAGTTCAGTCCCATCAGTTGCCATTACCTGCTTGCTTGATAGGTTTTTTGCAAACAATTTTGACATTTTTATCTCTCCATTAAAATTAAATTTCCTAGTATATCTTTATCTATATCCTATATAAGAACTTGGTTCTGCAGTTTGTGCACCGCCTTTGAAAGTCTCCTGCATCTTTTCGTAATACTCGGTCAGGTTTTCCGAGATTGTTGGTCTGACCTTTTTGAGAGCTTCCTCAAAATATTTTTTCTTAACGGTCTTGGTATCAAAATCGTTGCGAAGGGCAAGCATCACTGCTTCCCTGCACACGGCTTCAATATCTGCACCAACATAACCCTCTGTCATGTCTGCAAGTTCCTCGATATCCACACCTTTTGCAAGTGGGATATTCTTTGTATGTATCTCAAATATTTTTATCCGTCCATCACGGGATGGGGCTCCCAAGAGTACTAGCCTGTCAAACCTCCCGGAACGCAAAAGTGCAGGATCAATGATATCCGGTCGGTTGGTTGCTGCAATAACAACCACTTCCTTCAAGGGATCAAGACCATCCATTTCTGTAAGCAGTTGGTTCACAATACGCTCTGATACTTTCCCATCTTCCGACATGGCACTGCGCATGGGTGCAATGGAATCGATCTCATCAAAGAATATGATTGAAGGGGACACCTGTCTTGCTTTCTTGAATGTTTCGCGGATTGCCTTTTCGGATTCCCCTACCCATTTAGAGAGCATCTGGGGACCCTTGATACTTATGAAGTTAGCATTGGATTCGTTCGCAACCGCCTGTGCTACCAGGGTCTTTCCTGTGCCCGGTGGCCCGAACAGTAAGATACCTTTTGGTGGTTTGATCCCCATCTCAACAAATTTTTCCGGTTTTTTGATGGGCCACTCTACAGCTTCGATGATCTCTTGCTTTACAGCCTCAAGACCTCCCACGTCACTCCATTTTACAGATGGGATCTCGACCAGTATTTCCCGGAGGGCAGATGGTTCGATCTCCCAGAGCGCATTCTCAAAATCCATATCCGATACAATGATCTCTTCCAATATTTCCGGCGGGACCTCTTCATCCAGATTGATATCCGGCAAAATCCTTCGAAGCGAGCGCATAGCTGCTTCCTGCACCAGTGACAGGAGGTCTGCTCCCACAAAACCTTGGGTATGGTTTGCCAGATGGTCGAGATCCACTTTTTCACCAAGTGGCATTCCCCTAGTATGGATCTGAAGTATCTCAAGTCGGTCGCTATTGTCCGGAACTCCTATCTCGATCTCTCTGTCAAATCTGCCGGGTCTGCGAAGTGCCGGATCAATCGCATCGATCCTGTTGGTGGCACCAATGACCACTACCTGCCCGCGTTCAACCAGACCGTCCATCATCGTAAGAAGCTGGGCAACAACCCTGCGTTCAACTTCACCTGTCACGTTTTCACGTTTAGGGGCAATGGAATCGATTTCGTCTATGAATACGATAGAAGGTGCATCCTCTGTAGCCTCTTCGAATATTTTCCGTATGCGTTCCTCGCTCTCACCATAGTACTTTCCCATGATCTCGGGACCTGCAATGTATAGGAAATTCGCACCTGACTCGTTTGCAACGGCTTTTGCTATCAGCGTCTTTCCGGTACCAGGTGGTCCATACAGTATGACCCCTTTCGGGGGTTCGATGTTCAGACGCCGGAAAATTTCAGGATGCTTAAGCGGCAGTTCTATCATCTCACGCACACGCTGGATCTCGTCCCCAAGCCCACCGATATCCTCATAAGTAATCCCCCTTGCGGCGGTTTCGTACCCCCGGACCGGTTTCTGGCGCAGTTCCACTTCTGTCATATCGGTAATGATCAGTATCTCATTCGGAGGTTCAGTTTCAACTGCAATGAGGGGTATTGCCTGACCACCTGCCATGGGACCTGCCATCGGCTGGTTCATTGAACTGATGATTGGAACTATATCACCCATGATAATGGACCTTTTAAGGATATTGTGCTTTATTATCTCACTCGTATTCTCCCCAAATTCTATTGCCACCCCCTCCGGCGGCGCCAGTAGAATTCTCTCGGCAGGGACCACTTCTGTTTTTTTTATAGTTACACGTTCTCCTATACCCACACCTGCATTCTGCCTTATGAAACCGTCAATTCGAACGATTCCATGTCCCCAGTCCTGGCGGTCTGCTCTCCAGACTTTTGCGCAAGTTCGTTTTTTTCCTTGAATCTCAACGATATCGCCAGGAGAGGATTTAAGGCTTAATAGGGTGCTAGGGTCAAGACGTATGATACCGCGTCCGAAATCGTTCGGATGCGCTTTTTCGACTTTTATCTGTATTTCATCCATTTAAGCAATCCCACAAATGATTTTTGTATAATGTGTTACAGGTTCTTATTTTAATCTAATGCATAAAAACTATATGGTTCAAAATTTATTGGTTGGTAGTGATTTTTAATGCAGGCATTAATATTTGACCCGTTCTCGGGTGCATCCGGAGATATGATCATCGGAAGTCTGATTGACCTTGGGTCAGATGCATCTGTTATCCGTGATGTCATGGAATCGACTGCCGACGTTTCTGTTTCCATTAACCGCATCTTCAAGCGGGGCATCAGTGCTGTTGATTTGAAGGTAACCGCTGGTAAAGAACAGAGGCGCAGCTATTATGAACTTCTGGATATTATCAGGTCAGCATCCCTGCCCAAAGGGATCGAGAAGAGCGCACTTGCGATATTTTCTTTTCTGGGGGATGCCGAATCAAAGGTCCACGGTCAGTCTCTTGATGAATTGCATTTTCATGAAGTGGGTCAGAATGACGCAATTGCCGATGTTGTAGGTGCATGCACAGCAATAAATGAATTCGGATCCCATCAGGTCTACTGCACTCCCATCACAGTGGGCAGTGGTTTTATCGAATCCGCGCACGGCACATTGCCAGTACCTGCGCCTGCAACGCTGGAGATACTGAAGGCATATAAGATGAAGTTTAGAGGTGGCAATGTCTCGCAGGAACTCCTTACTCCAACTGGAGCAGCGACACTCGCACATTTTGCATCTTCAGTGGATTCATTTCCACAGTCTCTTCCACTATCTATTGGATATGGCGCAGGGGATGCGGACACGCCACACCCTAACGTGCTTCGGACAGTTCTGGTTGAGGTGGATAATGCTTTGATCCAAGATTCCATTGAGGTGCTCGAGACCAATGTGGATGACGTGACAGGAGAAGTTCTTGGAAACCTTATCGAAGAACTGCTTACTCTAGGTGCAAGGGATGTTTCCATTACTCCCACTACCATGAAAAAAGGCAGGGTGGGTCATATCATTCAGGTCATTGCAAAATCAGAGGATACCTCTAAAATTGCACGTAAGATCATCACGGAAACCGGTTCGCTGGGGGTACGTGTAATTCCCACACGCCACCGTTTGATAGCAGACCGGCGCATGGACAATGTTAGAATAACGATCAATGACCAGCAGTTTGAGATTGCGGTGAAGATCGCACAGGATACACACGGTACATTGCTCAACATCTCCGCAGAGTTCGAGGATTGTAAGGCGGTGGCAACAAGGTGTGGGGTGCCACTAAAGGATGTTATCCGGCGGGCAGAAGGGGAAGCGTGGGAGCGGTTCGGGTGAAGAAACTTACCTGTGTTGCATACTTATTTTCCGAATGCACTTGTGGTAATAATCACAATAATATTATGGCAAATCTTCCATCTTCATGAACAGATACCCACAAACTGCAAAGAACCTGAACCCAACAGGAACTGCCTTAAAAGCCTCGTTCCACACGGCAAAGGAACTCACAGCCAGCAATGTACCGCATACAAGCAAGTCCAGTCCTATCATTCTGTTGCTCACATCATACTCGACCTTATCACGCAGGAGCTCATAGGCGACGATAGCAACGCACAGTACTGCTGCTGCAGCCCATGAAATAGTACGTATCGAGGGTGCAAACCCGCCATATGCCAGCATTGTCAACTGCTTAAGAACGCTCACTGCAATTGTACCGTATGTCATATCAAAATTCAAGTAAAAAAGTGAAAACTTAATTCCCCATCCAGTACTGTACGGGTATATCTCCCAGGGGATAGTGATACATATCAACGGAAGCAGTCTTCTAAGCAGTGGAACTTCTTTTCATTTTATGGGTAGATTCATCATCGTAGCTAGATTTACTTGCATTAATATATATTACTTTGCACAAATAACCCATAGGAGTATATATTATCACATTTCTATATAGATAATCGTTGAAAACAAAATTAATGAGGTATTACTATAGAAACACGTAAAGTTCAGCAAACAGGTGGTTCTACCTATATTATATCCCTGCCAAAGCAGTGGGCTTCCAAAGCAGGGATCACTACCGGAGCACGCGTTTCTTTGCGGCCCCAGCCTGATGGGACTCTTGTGATCGATCCTATCCGTGGATCACCACCGCTTAAGAAAAGGCAGATCGATGTCACCGGTACAATGGGCGATGCGCTCACACGCAACATGATCGCTGCGTACCTTGCGGGATATGACGTGATCGAACTCAAGGCAAACCGAATTCTTGCAGAGCAAAAGAAGATAATCAGAGATGTATGCCACAAATTGATCGGACCTGAGATCATAGAGGAGAACGCAAAAAGTGTGTTGATACAGGACTTGCTGAATCCAAACGAAATATCCATCAAAAAAAGCGTCAGAAGGATGTTTTTGATCTCCAATTCCATGCATACCGAAGCTGTTAAGGCGCTTAAGAACAGGGATACAGACCTTGCGCTGGATGTGATACAGCGGGATGATGAAGTGGATAGGCTATTCCTGCTGATCTCCAAGCAGTTCAGGTTGGTCCTGCGCGGCGCGCGCCTGCCGGATACATCGGACACGTCCATTGATGAGTACCATGACCTGAGAATGGCAGCAGGACCACTGGAACGAATTGCAGATCATGCACACAGGATCGCAAAGATGGTAGACACTATGGATTACACCATACCCGATGAGATAATGGATCATGTGGAGAAAGCGAGTGATACATCACGAAAAATAGTAGAGGATGCAATCGATGCCCTGTATAACTCAGACGTAACACTTGCCAACGAGGTAATCGGAAGGGTGGATGAGATGCGGGCTCAGATATCTATCCTTAATAAATCGCTCCTCACCCTTAAATCGTATCAGGCAGTTGTTGCACTCAGGACAGTTGCCGACAGTATAGACCGGACAGGAGATTACGGTGCAAACATTGCAGAGATTGCCATAAACACTGCAATGACAGATTTTACAAAAATTGCAGGTTAAATGATTAAGGTTAAATGTTTCAAATACCTGATTATGAAGCATAAGATACTACCAAATTGCAGGTCAAATGAGTATTTATATTATAATCTACTATCTAAAATAAAATACGACTAATTAAAACCTTCTTTATATCAAACAAGTCCATCAAAATGAATTCTAAACCGCCAACGGAGGAAATACATGGGCGTAATAAAAAGATTCAAAAGGAATTTATCAGACATTTTTAAAAAACTGTTCAACAAAAAGAATGCGCGAATCGGTATTTATGGACCCCCAAATGCTGGAAAAACTACCCTTGCCAACAGGATACTTCGGGATTGGACCGGAGATGCCATGGGTTCGGTTTCAAGCATTGCACACGAAACAAGACGTGCCAGACGAAGGGAGGGTGTTACCATCCAGTCGAACGGAAATTCTATCACACTGGATATAATCGACACCCCTGGGCTTGCAACCAAAATAGATTTTCATGATTTCATGGCATCGGGCATGACGGAGTCCGAATCAAAGCGAAGAGCAAAAGAGGCAACTGAAGGTGTTATCGAAGCTGTAAAATGGCTGGAGAACCTTGATGGTGTAATTCTTGTCATGGACGCGACCGAAGATCCCTTCACTCAGGTAAATGTCACGGTCATCGGGAACATGGAAGCACGAAGCCTTCCTCTATTGATTGCAGCAAACAAGATCGACCTACCAGAATCATCTCCAAAGACCATCAAAGATGCGTTTCCCCAGCATCCCATGGTCGCCATCTCGGCACTTGAAGGTGAGAACGTCGATATTCTGTACGAAGAGATCGCAAAAAGGTTCGGGTGATGGGTATGACTGGCATTCAAATGGACCTTGTATCAGATGACAAAATGGCGAGAATGACACCTGTGGAAAAAGTTCGGTTTATCATAGATGAAGTAAAAGAGGGTAAGATACTTGTACTTGAAAAAGGTCTGACCCCTGAAGAGGAAGCGCACCTCATTGAGATGACAATGACACTTATCGAGCCTGATGATTTTTCAGGAATAGAGATGGAAAGCTATCCTTCAAGGGTGGACACCTCAATACTCGGAAAACTGTTCAAAAAAAACACTATTCGCACGAGACTCACAGTTATTGGACCGGCAGATCAATTAAAAACACTTAAAAAGGGTCGCGACCTGATAAGTGCACTTGTCTCGTCAAACGAATAGTTGTGTGAACTCAATGGAAAGCGGCAGAAATGATGGCAAGGTAATCTCTTCATCTCAACCCATGGCATCATTTGAAATGGGGAGGGACGATGTCAATGTAGTCTGCACCTATGGTAAGATCTCGGTATGGTTTGGACGTCAGGTGCCCGAAGTTGTGATTGGGCAGATATTAATCAGCATCTCTAATATTGATGCATCGGCTGTTCACGAATATGATCTGGTTTGTGATTTTGAGAAAATTACGGATTATGAAGGGTGTGGGTATGTGCTCGTTTCCTATGCAAAATCAGAAAATGGGTACAGGGCAACATTCAATATTCCCTTTTCCAATAAAACTGCACTGCTCTGCATGGCAGATTCAATCCTCAAAGAACTTAAGAACAAAGATGTTACTATAGACGTATACTGGACTGGTAATGACGCCGACATTATGTGGTTGTCTGATGAGTTGCACAATATTGATGGCTGGGAAGTAAAACAGATCAATTACAAAGATGATGTTTGAGACAAAACAGTCTTTGATGGAAAAACGATTAACATATCAGAGTAAAATGACAATGAAAGAAATACCTGCAATAGAATGTGAGAAATTAGTACTCTCAATGGAACTTCTTGGAAGACGTATTATTATTACAGCAACGGAGATCGATCTTGAAAGCGCTAAAAGGGTGATCGTAGATATCTTAAGAGCCAATAACATCTTTTTGATGGGAGCAGGGCGGTCCGGTCTTGTTGCCAAGGCTTTTGCCATGCGCCTTATGCAGCTTGGGTTCAATGTATTCGTCGTCGGAGAATCAACTACCCCGGCAGTTCGAGGGGATGATGTTGTGATTGCAATAAGTGGTTCTGGAGAAACGCGCTCTATCTCCGATCTTGGAAGAATTGCAAAAGAAATTGGCTCATGTCTTGTTACGATAACTTCCAATAGTAACTCTACTCTTGGGAAACTATCAGATACTGTGATGATAATCCCTGGCAGAACCAAAAATGATATGGGGGGATATCTTGAGCGTCATATGCGGGGTGAGTACACACAGCTTTCACCGCTTGGTACATCTTTTGAGGTCGCAAGTCTTGTGTTCCTAGATGCCATAATCGCGGAAATGATATCCATTACAGGTGCGTCTGAAGCAGACTTAAAATCAAGGCACACTATTCTGGAGTAAGTGAGGGATTGAAATGGCTGGCACGAAATTCGCAAAAAGAGTTCTGGACATCGACATTTCGGGTATAAGGAAAATGTTCGAAGCTGCAGGCTCGGATGCAATCAATCTGGGACTTGGCCAGCCGGACTTTGACACACCCGCTTATATAAAACAGGCAGCCATCGATGCCATTAACGAAGGATTTACAGGTTACACTTTTGGTTCCGGTATCTTGGAACTGCGGGAAGCACTTAGTCGCAAGTTCAAAGAAGAAAACAGCTTCGATGCCGCACCCGATGAAATAATAGTAACGTCAGGGGCATCCGAGGCACTGGAGATCGCAATTGCTGCACTTGTTAATCCAGGTGATGAGGTACTCATTGCAAATCCGGGTTTTGTATCATATATTGCACTGACCGAAATAATTGGCGGGCGGGCTGTCGGGGTGCCCCTTGGGGATGACCTGAACATGCATCCTGAGGATATCATGGAACGCATATCCAAAAAAACCAAGGCAATGATTTTAAATTCCCCCTCAAATCCTACCGGTGCGGTCCAGAGCAAAGAAGATATCAGAGTATTTGCAGAGATTGCGGATGACTATAATATCACAATTATCTCGGATGAGGTGTATGAGCATTTTATCTATGAAGGTGAGCATGTAAGCCCTGCGCGGTATTCGGACAATGTCATTACAGTGAACGCTACCTCCAAGACATACGCCATGACAGGCTGGCGGCTTGGCTACGTTGCTGCAAAAGCTGAATATACTGAACAGATGCTCAAGGTACACCAGTATGTACAGGCGTGTGCGAACTCGATTGCTCAGAAAGCTGCACTTGCCGCTGTAACAGGTCCCATGGATTCGGTGATCAACATGCGTGAGGAGTTTAAGAAACGGCGTGATGTCCTTGTGGATGGTTTGAACGCGCTGGGACTAAACTGTGAGTTGCCAAAAGGTGCCTTCTATGCATTTCCTTCTGTCCCGGATTCGGCAGATGTTGCGGGCAGGTTAGTATCCAATGGTGTGATCGTAGTGCCTGGCACGGCCTTTGGGGACAGGGGTGACGGGTATATCAGGATATCATATGCAGCATCAATGTCTGATATACAGCGTGCGCTTGGGATCATGGAACGTGTTCTGTAGCAAAAAAGTTAGATATTTTACAATTAGTTGTCCATTGACCGGGTATCTCTGATCATCTCGACCAAACGGTCAAGGACTTCATCAATACCATCACCTGTAGCGGTGGATATGTTTATATCAACAAAATCAAGCTGATGAAACTCAGGAAGATCTGATTTGTTTGCAGCAACAAGCATTGGCAGTTCAAAATGCTGCCTTACTTCGTCAACCATCTTTTTCTGGTCTTCTACTAAATAACCGCACGTCTCGCTTGCGTCTATTATGAAGAGAACAGCAGCGTCAAGATATTTCAGGGCAGTGATAGCCTGGAGTTCGATCTCGTTCCTTTCCGACATGGGTCTGTCAAGCAGACCGGGAGTATCCATCACCTGATACCTCTCGTTATCCCTGAAAAAATGTCCAATGGACACGCCTTTGGTAGTAAAAGGGTATGGTGCTATCTCAGGACGTGCACCCGTAACCGAGAAAACAAAACTGGATTTGCCAACATTCGGATAGCCTGCAACCACGATAGTATGTTCGTCATTAACTTCAGGCAGTTTTCGCAAAACATTCCTTGCCTCGTTAAGCAACATCAAGTTTTTGTTAATGGAACCCATAATGGACGCCATACGCCCGAAAGCTTCCTTTCGCACCAGAACAGGCTGGCGGGTCTTACGCATTTTGCCAACATATTCCCTTGCAATATCATGTATCTTTCCACTTGCCCAATCAACAGAAGCCAGTGACATCCTGAGTTTGTCGATTCCGACAAGGATATCTGCAAGTTCGTAATAAAACCGGGGAAGCTGGTCAAAATCCGGAAAACGCCTGACAATGTTTGCAAGATTATCAGATAGCACATTTGCAGAGGTCAATATCATGGACTCCTCTGCTTTCAGTGCCGTTCCTCTGCCTGTAATTGTTTTTCCCGATTTTGCCCTTGAAGCCCGCTTGAATGCTTTGTCAATCAGTTCATCGGATGTGGGCACAGTATGGATTTTCTCGAATATCATGTTTTCATTGCTCTTTAAATAAGGCACAAACTCGGGTAAGGTATATATTTTTGTTCCTCAGTGTTAATATGGAGCAGTTCATAATTATCATCTATGTTAAATCCTGCAATATGTATATATATTAATATTGAGTACTTATAATGAAAATGGTGATTGAATGGAACTGTCCCCTATCCAGAAAGATATTCTTATTGCATTGATCAATCTCCAGCGACAAAAAAAGCGTGCAGTTAAGGGTGAAGAAATCGCAGAGCTCATTAACCGGAATCCTGGTACTGTCCGTAACCAGATGCAATCACTGAAAGTGCTTGGGTTAGTAGAAGGGGTGCCAGGTCCAAAAGGTGGCTACAAAGCAACAGGTGGAGCATACCAGGCGTTGAATGTCACTGCAGTTGATAATGAAGCAGCTGTACCGATCTACCGAAATAACAATGTTGTAAGTGATGCCACTGCGGCAGAGATCAATTTCACAACTGTCCGTCATCCGGACTTGTGTAATGGTCTTATTAAGGTAATTGGAAATATCAGGGATTTTAGGGAAGGCGATACGGTTCAGATTGGTCCTACTCCGGTAAATCATTTGATTGTGCGGGGTGACATCATCGGGCGGGATGATACTCAGAACTCACTGCTGTTTTTGATTACAGAGATGGTTTCACTTCCTAAAAAACCAGTGATGAATTATATCAAAAGGCCTTCCATATACATCAATACCAATGCTACTATTCAGGAAGCTGCAAGGGTTCTTATTAGAAATAATATCCATGGCGCCCCTGTTGAAGATAAAGGGACGGTTGTGGGTGTTATAACATTCAAAGATATCGGGGATGCACTTGCCAGCGGGAATCTCAAAAGAAAGGTCAAAGACATCATGACAAAAGAGCTGATAACCGTGGATGGGAAGATGCCACTGTATGAAGCTGTTAAAGTGTTCAATCAGCACAACGTAGGGCGCCTGATCGTTACAATCGATGGTGTTCCCAGGGGAATTCTCTCAAAGACCGATGTTCTTCACGAACTGGCAGTATACTAAATGTTTATGACCGTGTATACTGTTATACAGCTTGGTCACTCCGGATGACAAAACGGATTTATCTCTTTTATCCCCGGCGCTTTTTAAGTTCAGCAACAATGTCGTCGAGTGACACGCCGTTTGCTGCAAACATCACCAGCAGGTGAAACAGCAGGTCGGATGATTCGTATATGATTTCTTCACGGTCCTTGTTCTTAACTGAAAGGATGACCTCAACTGTTTCTTCGCCCACTTTTTCAAGGATCTTGTCCATACCTTTCCTGTGGTTGAGGAGCGAGCATACGTACGATCTTTCGATAGGGTTATTTTTACGGTCCAGTATAACATCGTAGATTTCATTTAAGATTGATAGGTCGGTGTCTGGCATTCTAATCCTCTTGTAATTTTGGAAAATTCCAATTCACTTTTCTGGTGTTTGCTCTGGTGTGGTCTTTATGTATATCGTTTTCCCTTTGAAGCTGATACGGCGTATGCGGTGATAGGGTATCAGGATATTCGGGGAGATCGTAAAGAACGAAACAATGATTGAGAACACTAAAGCCAATACAATTATTGTAGGCGACCTTAATGT
>CAZQWP010000013.1:0-14569 GCA_964597005.1 uncultured Methanosarcinales archaeon
TAACATACTAATGTTGTGTTGGGATATTACGCCTCTCATCCCCCATCTTACGAAAAGGGACTTCTCGGCTTACAAGTTAAATTGGAATACACAAATATTTAATCTTTTTACTGGTGGGAGACTGTGGTAGCAAACCGTTTGTTCAAGCTCCCGGGCAGAGGAAAAAAGCAGGGTGAACAGTAGTATGGTCTCTAGTATTTATCAAGACCAGAAAGATCCTAGCACATATTCTTGAACTTCTCCTCGACAATATCTCCGCCGGGTGAGATCTCTTTGAATATCTGGCCTTCGAACCAGTATACCTCAGCGCCGCTCAGCCAGGCGTCAGGAGAAAGTCCTGCCTTCAAACATGTATTGTTCAGGAAATCAATCTGATTAAAATCGTTCTCAGGTGCCACCTGAGGCAGCAACAGTCCCTGGTAGTAGCCTTTCTTGACGATCAAACCATGCCTGCCTATCTCGATTAGTTCAGGAAGCTTTTGCGGTGGTGCATCGATACGTTCAGGTTGTGTCAGCACCGTAACCTCCACTGAAATATCCTTCATCTCTAAACTCCGGACCGGAGGGAATCTTGGATCACGGGTGGCTGCGGATATGGCAGAATCGATAATCGCGCTCACAAGCGGTGAATCTGGATATGGATGCCCGATGCATCCGCGCAGCATATCGTGCTTTGTAAGTGTAACAAACACACCGTGCAGTTCCTTGAAAATAGGAGGCAGATCGACATCGTATCGATCAGTTATCTTGTCCTTTTCCAGAAAAGATTCAATCGTTTTCCTTGCCAGATTGACAGCAGTTTCCCCTTCGATATTCGTAAGCATCGTAACCCCATTAGTTATTGACTTATTATGATCGCAGTTTTTGCCTGTAATTTCATTTTTTGAGATCGTATCTTGCAGCGGCCTGCTTCAATGCCTCTATGCCCGGAAGTTTCTCGCCTGCCAGATAATCGATGCACGCTCCGCCACCGGTACTTAAGTGGGACAACTTTTTCTCATATCCAATGTTTATGACCTCTGCGGATATGTGTCCTCCACCCACGATAGAAAACAATGATTTCGCTGCAGCCTTGATAATTTCATGGGTGCCCAGCGCAAATTCATCAATCTCGGAAATACCAGCAGGACCGTTTAAGACTACGGTTTTTGCGTTTTCGATCTCTTTAGAAAATGCAACGATGGTCTCAAGCCCTATATCATTGATCGGCAGGTTGTCAGCTGGCATATTTTCAATCGACACCTCAATACGTTTACCATTGTCATTCAATGCAACATCCAGAGGTAGCCCGATTTTGCCCTTGAATTTCTCAAGCAACTGTCTTGCCCGATCTATTTGATCTAGATAACCCTGTGATTCTATAAATTCCATATTTGCCTTGCCGATATCCACTCCGGATGCGGCAAGCATTACATTCCCCACAACACCTGTGACCAGAACCCTATCAATAATTCCTGTTGAGAGAAGGTTCTCTGTAACCTTCAGTGAATCATCCACTTTTGCGCCACCGAGTACAAATATACAGGGGCATTCCCCACCATTTACACCCTTGTCAAGTGAAGTGATCTCTTTTTCCATTAACCTGCCTGTTCCGCTTGGCAGGACTTCCGTAAATCCAAGGATTGACAGATGCGGCCGATGTGATACTGCAAAGGCATCATTCAAAAAAACATCTACAAGCGGTGAAAGCTGCTTAACCATATGAGTTGTTGCATGTTCAGAAGCCGGTCTTTTCAAACTCTCTTCGGAATAGAACCTTGCATTTTCAAGAAGCAATACGTCCCCATTTTTCATTGCGGATATGCTTGATCTTGCATATGTCCCAAAAATATCATCAATGTATGTGACCTTGCGTTTAAGGTGTTTCGACATAAGCATAGCATGCGGTTTCATAGTGGTAAAATCGTTTTTACCGGGTCTGCTCTGGTGTGCAAGCAACACAACCTTTGCATCACGAAGATCTTGTATAGTAGGCACATGACTCCTTATCCTCATGTCATCAAGTATATTACCGTGAGGGTCCATGGGAGAATTCAGGTCGACCCGTACCAGAATCGTTTTGCTTTTTATATCAAAGTCATCGATTGTAAGATAATCCTTAGCAGCCAATATATCCCTCAATAATGTTCATTCATAATCTAACTTTTTACGCCTTTTGACAAACATTCAATATTTATATGACATTAAAGTTACATTTTTTAATAGAATTTAGATGAATTATATTATATATAGGTCTATGGTGCGATTTATAGATTCGCGAACCAATTATAAACCTATTGCTTGAGTTAGCGAATTCAGATTGATATTTGATTCGATCAAATCTACGATCCTTTTAAGTTTCACATCGTGCTTTATCCTTGCCCGCCCGATCAAACGCTCCATTCTTTCAATGGTACTCATTGTATCCCCGCGCACAAGGATGACGGGAATATCCGCTTCTTCTGCAGTACCAAGAACTGCCTCACTTGGACGTAGATTTCCTGTCAGGACCAGGCATTTGACTTTTGCCTCGATCGCCGCCAGCTGGATGTCTGACCTGTCACCACCTGTGATCACTGCGCAGTTAGGTATCCTCCTGAAGTATTTTATCGCTGAGTTGACTTCCATGGCTCCGACAAGATAATGTTCAACCAGCTCTTCAAGATGCCCTGCTCCTGAAAGAATCTTGGCATGAAGGTCTTCCACTATGCCGGATATTGGAACTGAGCGAAGGGTTGCATCCTGGGGGATAATACCAAAGACTTTGATTCCCTTATTTTCCAAAAACGGAACCACAAGTTCCGACACATTTTCAATATCTGACATGGAAACATCGGTCATGATCAGTCCTGCAAGCATAGCAGGATCCTGAATTATCTTATAGTCAGAAAGGATACGGTCAACCGCAAACACCGAATCATATCGTGTTATGAGCAGGATCTTAATACCCAGTTTTGATGCGATCTGGGGGTCGGACAAACCATACATCGCACCACCCCCGATGCCGCCAGTACCCTCGATGAGTACAACATCTTTGTCCTTTGAGATGGTAGTATATGCATCGATCAGAGTCTTATCAAGATTCTTCTCAATCCCCATAAGGGCATCATTAGTAAGCCTCTCGGTAAGAAGGATCGGAGTAATATCAATGATCGAATCCTCCAGGTCAAATATCTTTTGCATCTGAACCGCATCTTCATCCACTAGCACACCGTTAACATCGATCAAGAGGTTCCCGACCGGTTTCATATATCCCACCGAGTAACCTCTTTCTTTTAGTATCTTACCAAGCCCGATACAAATCGCGCTCTTTCCAGAGTACTCTTCAGATGAACTTATTAATATCGATGCCACAGTCTCCCTCCTCTTTGATGTAAGTACCTATCAGGTTATTATAATTAATTACTTTCATCTCAATATTCATCATTTCTATTCTTCCTTTAAAGTTAGTCTGATATCCATTGCAACGCACCCCTGTCCTTCAGGCAAAACCATGAGCGGATTAATCTCAAATTCAAGGATCTGCGGGAAATCAACTACCATTTGGGATGCCCTGATAAGAGTATCGATCACTGAATCAATATCTGAAGGTTCCTCTCCCCGCACACCGGTAAGCAGTGGATATGTTTTGATGGATGTGATCATATGTCTTGCGTCGTCAATGTTAATGGGCGCCACAGAAAAGGACACGTCTTTTAAGAACTCCACATATGTTCCACCCAATCCGAACATGAGTAACGGTCCGAACTGCACGTCTCGGTTCATGCCTATGATTACCTCTTTGCCCTCGGTGATCATCTTCTGGATCTGCACACCGGAAATAAGTGCATGCGGCATATACCGCCTTACACTTACCATCATGGTATCGTACGCCCTCTCAACATCACCGGCATTCAGCAGGTTTAATCGAATGCCTCCTACATCGGATTTGTGTGATATATCAGGAGATAGTATCTTCATTACCACAGGGTATCCGATCTCCTCGCATGCTGCGATGGTTTCAGGAAGTGTTTTTGTGTTTGCTGTGGCAACTGTGGGAATATTGTATGCATTGAGTATTTCAAAGGATTCCAGACCAAGCGTGCGCCGCTTCTCCTTTGTTGCGTCTTCAAGAAGCGATTGGGTGCTTTTTTTATCTGCTTCAATGACAGGTGGTGGTTTATATGCCTGTTTTTTTATCGTGGAATAGGAACAGAGCGTTCGCATGCTATCAACTGCCCTTTCAGGGAACGGATAATTTGGGATGTGGTGATCGTTGAGTATCCGTTCTCCAGCAGCGACCCTTGTTCCGCCGACAAAACTGCAGAGTATCGGTTTTGTGGATGACTTCACTTTTTCAACAACGATCCTGGCAATCTCATCTATGGAAGTCACTGCTTGTGGTGAGGTCAATAGTATGATCCCGTCCACGTTCGGGTCATCAAGTATGGTCTCAAGTGCGTAACCATACATCTGTGCACTTGCATCACCAAGGACATCCACAGGATTATAGAAATTTGCTGCGGGTGGGAGGCATTTACGAAGGCGTGTTATTGTGGATTTGTCAAAGGATGAAAGGGATATGCCACTCTCATAACATGCATCTGCTGCCAGGATACCAAGCCCACCCGCATTTGTTATTATTGCGATACGGTTTCCATTGGGAATTGGCTGGCTAGAAAATGCACGGCTGTAGTCCAGCATTTCTTCCACAGAATCAGCGCGTATGACACCACTCTGCCGGAACGCAGCGTTGTAGGCTTCATCAGAACCTGCCAGTGTTCCTGTATGGGATGACACTGCCCTTGAACCTTCTGCGGTCCTACCGGACTTGACCACGATTATTGGCTTGTGTTTGGAAACGCTGCGCGCAGTTTCAATGAATTCCTGTCCGTTTTTGACACCTTCAAGATAGGCAACGATCACGGTTGTAGATTCGTCATCTGCGAACACCTGAAGAAAATCATTTTCTGCAAGGTCTGCTTTGTTACCAAGGCTTACGAATTTTGAAAAACCCACGGATTTTGCATCTGCCCAGTCAAGTGTAGCTGTACAGATCGCACCTGACTGCGACATCAATGCTATATTTCCTTTATGCGCCATGGATGCAGCAAAGGATGCATTCAGGTTCGAGTTTGTATCTATGATGCCAAGACAATTAGGACCAACCATCCTGATGCCGTATTTCTTTGCAACTTCAACAGACATTCGTTCAAGTTTTGCTCCTTCGGCACCGGATTCCTTAAATCCTGCCGAGATTACCACAACATTCCTGACACCAGCATGCCCGCAACCCTCCATCACATCCGGGATAAACTGTGCAGGCACGACAATCACAGCAAGGTCAATTCCATTATCATAAGGAACGTCCAGAATCGAAGGGTAGCACGGCAGACCCAATATCTCATCTGCTTTCGGGTTTATGGGTATGATCTGCCCTTTAAAATCATTAAGCAAGTTTTCGACTACTGCACGCCCGACTTTTCCTTTAGTCCGCGATGCCCCTATTATCGCAACGATATCCGGGTTGAACATTTCCTCAAGCATAGTATTCTGATGGTCCTCTCGCATTTATTAAATGATGGTATAATAGATAAATATTAGGGGAGATAGGGAAGAGAAAAGTTGCAGCAGGTGGACGCTCTTTTACTTATGCTGGTCTCGAGGAGCCAGAATCATAATACACACAATCTCAATACACAATCCAAAAACTAATATCCGGATAACTCGTATTGGCGGTGGTGATCTTTATGAGGATATTAGGGATATCAGGTAGTCCGGCTGCAGGCGGGAACAACGAAAGGATGATCGATGCAGCATTAAATGTTGCAACTAAAAGAGGGTTTGAGACCGAGAGGATTCTTCTTTCATCGACAGGGGTCGCACCATGTAACGCATGCGGTGCATGTGGTCGTGGTGAGAAGTGTTCGATCAGGGATAACATGAATGATGTTTACCAGAAATTAACCGGTGCCAATGCCATCATCGTCTCATCACCGGTTTATTTCGGGAGCGTGACCGCACAGCTCAAGGCATTGTTTGACAGGAGCGTGCTGCTTCGGCGGCAGGGATTTGCAATGAAGAACAAAGTAGGAGCAGCCATGGCTATCGGAGGTTCACGGAACGGGGGGCAGGAAAAGACCATCCAGACCATCCATGACTGGATGCACATACACGGAATGATCGTGGTGGGGGATGGGTCGCACTTTGGCGGCATCGTGCGAAAACCCATGGACACGGATGACGAGGGAATGCAGACCGTCAGGGATACGATCGAAAATCTGTGCGATGTTCTTGAGTTGATGAAGTAGAAATAGTGCTATCAATATCATGTTACGTTACCTATCACAAAATGCCAATTGGACAGGCTATCGGGAATTTCTCGATAATTTACAAACAGGGCTACAACTTGTAGTTACTTGTAAGAATCTCCATGCGTAAGCGTGGAGTAGTTCAAAACTTGACGAATTTTATCATGCAGTAATTATGGGATTCAAGAACATCCAACAGGAAATTTTTATTGTAACTGCGCATGCAGCCGTATGATATCGGACTTCGTCAGTATGCCAACCATCTTTGACGGATTGCCCCGATCTACTACCGGAAGTCTCCCGATGTCATTTAAGACCAGTTTACGCAGCGCATCCTCAAGCGATTCGTCAGGATACGTCACAATCAGCAATGTGGACATAATCTGTTCCACAACCATCCCTTCACGATCCTCTGGCGGCACGTGTTCGAAATCCTTGGAAGTCACGATACCGACAAGGCGGCTATCATCAAGTACGGGATATCCGATGTGCTCGTATTTAGCAATCAGGTTTCGTATCGTCTGGATGCTGTCTGATGGATTTACATGCATAACATCGCCAGACATCGCATCGTGCACGGATGCATTCTCAAGAATATCGATCGTCAGTTCATTGCGGTGTAGTGGAGAATCCACCCTTGCAGGAACCTGCTTTTCATATATCGTCCAGTTGCTTGTTACGAGGTATGCGAGGGTCGAGGCAAACATCAGTGGCGGCAGTAGATTGTAGTTTCCGGTGAGTTCAGAGATTATCACGATTGCCGCGATCGGGGTGCGTGCGACTCCGGAAAGGAATGCTGCCATGCCGATGAGGACGAACGATGAGGCCTGTATATCACCGATGATCTCGGGAAAAAAGCTGTTAGCCACTATGCCGAATATGCCCCCGAATGCAGCACCGATTACGAGGGATGGCCCGAAAACGCCGCCGCTGCCACCAGAACCGATAGTAAACGATGTCGCAAGGATCTTTGCGAAGACGATCAATGCCAGAATGCCGAGTGCAAGGTTTCCATCGATTGTAGCCTGTATAAGGCCGTACCCCATCCCGAAGATGTTGTATCCATACCCACATAACTGCTGGAGGACCAGAGTAAGGACCCCGAGCAAAAGACCGCCGATTGCTGGCTTTAGATAATTTCGTACAGAGAGTTTTTTGAATATATTACGCATTCCGTAGAATACATTGATGTACACGATACCGAGCAGACCGCAGAGCAGACCAAGCAGTGCATCGAAGATCAGTTCGAGTGGATGGGTAAACATGTAATTCGGTGTTGTGAAGAGTGATCCCCATCCGAGGACCGAACAGAAGAGCGAATACGCGATGATGGACGATATGAACGCTGGAACAAGCGACTCGATCTCCGAATCCCTTTTATACAGAACGCCGATTGCGAATAGTGCTCCCCCAAATGGTGAACGGAAGATGCTTCCGATGCCACCTGCCATTCCGCACAGGACCATCATACTTCTCGACCGGTCATCAAGTTTCAGTTTATCTGCAAGGTATGATCCGAAACCGGCTCCGATCTGTGCGATCGGTCCTTCCCTGCCCGCGCTTCCTCCGGTGCCGATGGTAATCGCAGTTGCAAACGTCTTGATGATTGGCACCCGTTTTCCAATGATTCCCCGATTATGATGGTATGCATTGATCACAGCATCGGTTCCGTGTCCTTCCGCTTCCGGCGCATACCTATAGATGAGGATGCCTGCGATAAGTCCGCCTACTGCCGGTAGCAGAAGAAGGATCCATGTATGCGGATCACTGAGCAAGCTGGGTGGTAGGATACCTGATGCTGAAAAGAGATCCCGTTCACCTCCTGCTGGAGTCGGATAGTAATGCCCGATGCTGCCAAGCAGGTAGTGCGACGTGAACGATAGGAGATAATAGAAAAAAACAGCGCCCATGCCTGCAACAAGGCCAATCAAGATGCTGTATGGAACCCAGCGTTCGATATACTCATAATTCAGTTTGCGCAGCCCATCTTTGGCGATTACAGACGATGTTTTTTTACGATTTTTCACTGTTCCTTCGTGCCACTATTGTGACTGTAACATATTTAAGGATTACTCAGGTTCTAAGCTTAATCCTGCTACTATATATTCACCGCGAAATTCCCTACTCATTCCGGTTTCATGGGCGCGTTCGTTGCAAGCAACTCCTTTCATGCCTCATCAGTAAGCCGATTATCCATTAGATGCTTAAACTCATAGTAACTAATAACCGGACCAGCATCGATCAGTATCCTTCCGTCCGGGAGCCTGTATGCAACAGTACCTAGGTCAACATATCCAATACCTTCCTCCAGAACCTGCCCGGTATTGCCATTGGTATGCACATCAGCGACAATCGTTGTCTTCTTTGCCTTATCATCAACATCCGCAATGACGTCATTCAGACTGTCACCGAAATTCTCTATAAAATCATAATCATTCTGGCTCAGTTCCTGATTTTCAAGTTCCCTGGAGGAGATATCTATAAGCCGCTCAAGTATCGTTTCAAGTTTATCGAGCCTGTACTTTGCCGAATCATCCAGTACGTCCATCTTGCTTAAGCCATTATTTGTCATTCTTGTCAATGCCAGCAGCCTGTTATAAAATTCAGGTACAGGTTCAACGTATCCGACAACTTGTTTTTCTTCGGTTGGCATAAATGCCGTCTCTCCTATGGTATAACTCTGTTTGGCATAAAGGATGGTGTCATGCCGCAGTTCTTTCCATGAGGCCAGGGATGTGGTCAGTTCCTTGTCCTTCCATGCATCGGTCTGCATGAATGTCGGATATCCTTTACCATGATCATTCAAGAGGGGTTGTAATGCAAAAAGCCATGACCAGTACAGGTTCCTGTTCCAGTTCGCAGCATCAAAGGAACTGAATTCATTTTCTAGTTTCCCATACTGGTAAGAATAGTTCTTATAATTGGAATCATCCAGTTCATCCAGCAGCTTCCTTGACCGGTCTGACCCAAAAAGTGCCATGGCGTCCAGTCCGCGTGGAAATCCCCGGATGGGTCTTCCTGCACCTGAGATGACCAGAGTAAATGTTTGTCCTTCACCCTGATAGACATCAGTGTAAGCCCCCACAAGATTCGAGAACATATAGGAATCAGGAATAAACCTCTACCCCATCAGCCGGAATCCCTTGGTGTTCTCAAGGCAATGGTCCGCCTGCGCCGGTGTAAATGGTGGTGATATCACACAGGCTCCGGTGCCGCCATATATTTACGGCGACCTGTGCTCTGCCAGTTTTGCTTTTAACTTTTAGCTGAGAAATCCCCTTTCGTAAATAACATATTTATAGTTTTATTATAATATTATTAACTATACAACACAATCTTGACAAGGGGAACCATTCTGTATATTTATTGCAGTATCATTTTGTGCAATGTGTAAAATATAGAAGACACACATTAGTAAATCCTCTTGTCATTGATTTATTGAAGCAATCTGTACATAATATCAGTGAAAATTTTGATGTTGAAGTTCTCAATATTGAATTCGATAAAGACTATTTTCACATGATTTTCAAGTCAAAACCGACATTGGATATATCTAAATATATCAATACGGTTAAGACCATTTCATTGGCTTGTTGCTACTTTTTTTGGACAAAAGCAACTGGCTGAATATTTACAATTAAATAAATCAGTTGCCTTATGTAGTCTATTTATTCATCAACACATTTTTTAATAGGTTCCTTTGATGTATGCCATATGTCATGATTCATCCCTTAAACGATCACGTATGAAACGTTTTGATATGTGAACCAGCAAACATTGGACCTTGACTCTTAACAGTTAGATTTATCAAAATATGCGACCATTTGTTAATGGGGGTATATGTGGTAAAACTTTCAAGACGATTGATTTCCGTTATTATTGTACTCGTTATCATACTGGCAATCGCTTCATTGTGGGTGTACTTTCTTTCAAACCGGATGACAGAGCTGCCAGCAGCGGATCTTCAAACAGGTGTTAGGGACAATTTTTCGGGCGAGTTACCACTAGCTACATATGTAGCCAAGGGACTTGAAATTCCATGGTCACTTGATTTCCTGCCTGATGGAAGTCTAATTTTCACAGAGAGACCCGGCAGGGTGAAGCTGATCAATGCCGGGGGAGGGACAGAACCAGAAACCCTGCTGGTGATAAATGAAGTGGAACACTTTGGAGAAGGGGGATTGCTGGGTATTGAATTGCATCCGGATTTTGCCAGCAACTCTTTTGTCTATGTTTATTATACCTATGGAATGAATGGTGAACTTGCCAACAAGGTAGTGAGATTCACAAAAAAGGATAAAAGTCTGGTTGAGCCTTTAACGATCATCGATGGTATCCCGGGTTCCTCGATCCATAACGGAGGACGGATCAAGTTCGGACCGGATGGTCTCCTGTACATAACCGCCGGCGATGCATCCATCAGCAGTCTTGCCCAGGATACGAACTCCCTTGCGGGCAAGATACTGCGCTTAAACGATGATGGGAGGATTCCCGAATCCAATCCGTTTCCGGAATCGCCTATTTATTCGTATGGTCACCGGAACCCTCAGGGACTTGTGTGGAATGATGAAGGACGGCTGTTTGCGACCGAACATGGTTCCAGCGCGAGGGACGAGGTGAACATCATCGATGCAGGAAAGAACTACGGCTGGCCGACGATCCGTGGTGAGGAAACTGCTGAAGGTCTTGAAAATCCACTGATCCATAGTGGAGAAGATACATGGGCTCCCTCAGGCGTAGCCTATCTGGATGGTTCCTTATACTTTGGGGGGTTGCGAGGACAGAGCCTCTATGAGGTTTCACTGTATGAGGAAACTATAACCATCAACCACCATTTACAGGGGAACTTCGGCAGGTTGCGTGATGTGGTGGTTGGACCGGACGGGTTCCTGTACATCCTCACGAACAACCGGGATGGCAGGGGGATTCCATCTGCAGAAGATGACCAGATCATCAGGATATATCCAGAAAAACTGTAATTCTCAGTGACATTGTAATGCACTGTAGAATTCAACAAAAAACGCTACTCTACAATGCGTCCAAGGAAATAACCCGGCGTGGTATCAACGATCACCACTTCGCACCACTGACCCGGTGACAGTTCGCATTCGGGTATAACCACTGGTTTGTAAGAAGTAGTACGCGCCATTACCCCTTTCAACTTCGCCTTTTTTGAGACGAACACCTTGCCTTGCCAGCCGATTGCCTGTTTTTTGGATTCGAGTTTTACAGTCTCACAAACCCTGTGCAGTTCATTGGACCGTTTCACAATGATCCGTGAGTCAATATTGCGGTATTCAAGGGCTTTTGTGTGTGGACGTGGAGTGTAGCGTGAAATGTTAACCTTATCAGTTTTGTATTTTTTGACCCATTCGACACTTTTATTAAAATCACTCTCGGTCTCACCGGGAAATCCCACGATGATGTCTGTGAACAGCGTAAGATCAGGAAAGGCAATTCTGAAACTTGAGATAATATCATCCACATCCGACATCGAATAAAAACGGTTCATTCGCTTTACAACATCTTCTGATGCTGATTGTATCGGGAGGTGCAGCAGTTTGTAGACCTTGTCGTTCTCGAATGCCTTTATAAGGTTATCAAGTATAGGTAACATCGAGAACGGGTTCATCATACCGACCCGCACTATGAAGTTACCCGGGATGGAAGTTACCATTTCCAGCAGTTCCGGCAATCTGACACCGATGTCCATTCCATACTGCCCGTCATCCTGTGAAGTCAACCATATCTCACCGCATCCTTCTGAAACTGCGGTCCGGATGTCCTCAACGATCAATTTCGGGTCAAATGAGATGAGCTGACCACGTGCAACCCTCACAATACAGTAAGCACAACCATAATTGCATCCCTGTGATATCTGGCAGATATGGATATTCGGATTAAAGCGAATCCTGGCGGTGTTCAAAAAACCGCTGGGATCGGATGTAATGATCTCAAAATGCTCTGCGGTGTCTCCGGAGAATTCTTCCTTGCTGCAATTTTCAATGGAGTCCAGTATCTCGCCAATCCTTGATATCGAATTGACACCAAGGATATGTGCATCCGGGTTATTTTGAAGGATATCGTCCAGCTGGACTTGGGGCATACAGCCTGCAACTATTACTTTTATTCCGTTTTTCCCCAGCTTGTAAATATCATGCAGTATCTTCTGTTCGGTGGTGGATTTCACTGTACAGGTGTTGAGAACCACAACCTCTGCATGTTGCTTATCAACTAGTTCATGCCCCATTTCCCCAATTGTTCCCATCATGATCTCTGATGAGGCTTGGTTGGCAGAGCAACCATAGGTAACAACGTGTACTTTCATTTTGCGGAACGATATATATCAGATGTTATATGTTTTTTGGACACAGACGGTGCTATTGACTCAGACTGCTTCATTAGCATTACAGGTAAAGAGGCGTGTTCTCTTTGTCGCGGACGTATATGGTATCCGTGAACTGGACGACACCGGAACTTCCCATTGAGATGCTATGGATTCTGGCATCTCCGCCACCAAAGAGATTTGCTTCTCTTAAAAGCTGTCCCGGGGTTATGCCGGTTGCTGAAAATATTACATCTTTGCCAGGCGCCAGCTTATCGATGTCAAGGACATCGTTTATGTTATCCTCGGTGATGTCCATGGTTCTTAGACGTGGCATCTTTTCTTCTATCTCCTTTGCGATCATCTCTTCTGATTCACCGTTCGCTACGTTGGGAAGTACAAGCCTTGCCAGGACATTTCCACCAAGGATCTTTATTGCAGCAGCAGTCAGCACAGCCTCTCCTGAACCACCGGTTCCCATGACGATATGTATGCCTGAACCACGAATAGCAGTCGCAATACCTGGCATCAGGTCACCGTCAGTGACCAGCCTAACCCTTGCACCAGCTTCACGTATCTCTTTTATTTTCTGCTGGTGTCTGGGCCTGTCCAGTATCACAACTACGATTTCATCAATGCTCCTTTTAAGTGCTTTTGCCACTATCTGAAGATTGTGTACAACTGGTGCATCGAGATCGATCCTTTCATCAGGGTGGTTTTTCTCATATCTTACTACATCCGGACCTACAACGATCTTATCCATATACACATCTGGTCCATGAAAGAGTCCCCCTGGTTCGGACATTGCCATTACGGAAATGGAACCCGGTACACCGTCAGCTGTCAGGTTCGTACCCTCAAGAGGATCAACCGCAATATCCACCACGATGTCGCCTTTACATGTTCCGAGTTCTTCTCCTATGAATAGCATGGGTGCTTCGTCACGCTCGCCTTCCCCGATCTTTATCACACCTTTCATTTCAAGGGAGTTCAGCATCCTGCGCATTGCCTCCACAGCAACATGGTCCGCAAACATCTTGTTCCCTCGTCCCATCTGGTAGGCTGCAGCAATGGCTGCAGCTTCTGTTATATGCACAAGCCTTGGGAGCAGTGCGCGTTCGATAGGTCCAGCACCGTTCATCATCTTTTCAGCAGTTTTTGGATGGGTCATGACCTTTATCTCCTTTTCTGTATGTACCAATTCACTTGGAATGTATTAATGGTTTCTGCATAGTTTTCTCTATAGTATCCATCCGGATACGGTTGCTGTCGAAAGTATATGCCTATTTCAATACGTCAACCAGTGCAACGCGCTCAATGACAAGTTCCGGGATCTTGTACTCGCCCACGGCTTCGATCTCTGGCTCTGTGATGTTGAAGTGTGAGATTATCAATTCCCGTTTGGATGGGGAATAGTCAAGCAGTGATTTTTCGGTAACGATCTTCTTGAGTTCCCCGGATGCGTTTGATACCGACTGCGGCTCGCCAGCTATCACGAATGCAGCATTGTTCTCGCCTTCATGGAGTCCAATTAACAGCGCCTTGCCTATCTGGCGTTCCCCGGCAGCATATCGCATAATCTCAATACCAAGGTCATTTGCTACGTTCGTGTGCTTCTTCATTGCCCGGAGTGCCTTTTTAACGGCAAAGCGTATGTGCGCCTCCCCTGCGATCATGTCGGCGTCCAGTCCCTGGACCGTCACGCTGTTGGCAGATGATAGGTTGGCCAGTTTTCCTAAAAATGCGGGTAGGTTCTTGATGGATACCGAACCTGTGAGTATCTGTACCTCCATGGTTGGAGTAAAGAGGTATGTTTTAATGAGGGTAACGGTTGATGTATGGTTTGTAGGTGGAGTAGTTTGTAATTGGATTGCATCGAGAGTGATGATATACGAAATATGCAGGATTTTGGAGAAAAAAATAACAACATTGAAAAATAAAGGTACACACATTTTTACATGTATTCAATAGCTCA
>CAZQWP010000014.1:0-14012 GCA_964597005.1 uncultured Methanosarcinales archaeon
ACAACTTGTAGTTATTTGTAAGAATCTCCATGCGTAAGCGTGGAGTAGTTCAATAAGTTATTTAAGGCATAAGTGTATAGGCGGAGTTATATTCATGCGTCTTCGGTTAAGTGAGGAATCATGACAAATTGCATCCATTCCCACAACAGTTATCTAAAATTTTAATAGAATATGAGGTGGAACAGGGTGTCGATTTTAGGTAAAGGAGGCAAAATATGAGGCAGACTTCTAATACAAAATCGATAGCTTTCAGGCAAGAAAATTCCTTAACCGATGACCAATGGAGTTATATTCAGTCTCCTACAATTTATAAAAATTAGTAATAGGTGGTAATATTGGCGATAGAAAATGGAGATTTCATTAAAATTCAGTATACTGGTAAGTTCGATGGCGATACGGTATTTGATACTACCGATGAAGAACTCGCAAAAGAAACGGAGATCCACAATCCACGAGGCATGTATGGTGGTGACGTTGTAATCGTTGGTGCAGGACATACAATCGCTGGTCTTGATGAAGACCTTGTTGGTAAGGAAGTGGGATATACGGGCACTGTAGAAATTCCTCCCGAGAAAGGATTTGGTGCACACGACCCAAAAATGGTGGAATCCATTTCCATATCAAAGTTCGAGGACCACAGAGCTTATCCTGGTATGGAACTCGAAATAAGTGGTCGAAGAGGTGTAGTGACCAAGGTTATCGGACGCAGGGTACGTGTAGACTTTAATCATCCACTTGCTGGAAAGACCGTGACATACGAGTATACCATCGAACAGAAAATTGATGACAATGCTGAAAAGATTAAAGGGCTTCTTGGTCTCTATACCGGAATGCCGGATTTTGTGGTAGAGGTTAATGGTAAAAATGCTTCAATCATCATACAGCCAGCACTTACATTCAATCAAAGATGGCTCATGTCAAAGGGCAGGGTTGCAAACGAGATACTCGGAAATACTGACATTGATGAAGTTGCGTATGTAGAAAAGTATCCAGAAGCACCGTTACCTGAGATGGAGTCAGAAGAAGAGACTATCGTAGAAGAAGACAGTGGTGACGAAGAGTAACACTCTTCATCAAATTTTATACATATAATGAACTCATATAGTTAAGGGACGTGTTACAGTTTTCTCCGTTTGAAGGCTGAAGCATTTTCTCTAACTGTTATTTCTGAAGTTTAAGCAAAAGCATTATACCTGAATACACTATACAAATATCGTTTTGTGCCGAGGTAGCCCAGCGGACTACGGCGCCGGTCTTGAAAACCGGTGGTGCTAACGCGCCTCGTGAGTTCGAATCTCACCCTCGGCGCCAATCTTATACACTCTTTCTTGTAATGAATAAATCGACTAATAAACCACCAACACCTTGTCCAGTCTATCTTGTTGTCAAATTTTGGTGATTATCTCCGAAAAGGTTAAAAGGGATGTGAGTAATTGTACTGCATTCGCTATCGTATATACAGTTCTTTTGCAACTGGTGCCTTAGGATTTTTAAATTTAGGATTGATAAAGTGAATAATATTATCAAGACCGATTCTAAAAACGAACGTATAAAATTAATCGTTTTCGACATGGACAGCACGCTGATAGATGCTGAAACCATTGACGAACTCGCACGGGCAGCAGGGGTGTTTGACAAAGTGGCTAAGATCACAAACAGTGCCATGGCAGGCGAAATAAACTACAGGGATGCTCTTTCTACAAGAGTGCAATTTCTTAAGGGATTGCCTCTGAAAACCGCACAGGACGCGGTTAATGATATTCCCCTCATGCCGGGTGCTGAAGATCTGCTCAAATATGCCAGATCAATGGGTTATATCACTGCAATGATCTCAGGTGGCTTCAGATTGCTATCCGATCGTATTGGCGAGATCCTAAAAATTGATCATGTGATCTCAAATGATCTTATAATCAAAGATGGATGCCTGACAGGCGAGTTTACCGGTCCTTTGACAGAAGGCGACTCAAAAGGCCGGGTTTTTGAAGAGATTGCAAGAAAGAACAATGTTAGCCCGGAAGAATGCGTCGTCATTGGAGACGGAGCTAATGATATCGGAATCTTTAAAAAAGCGGGATATTCAATAGCGTTTAATTCAAAACCAGTTCTGCATAAATATGCGGACGTGGTAATTACAGACAACAGCCTAAGAGCCATAATTCCGGTTCTCGAATCGCTTGAGTTGGAATGACACTGGGTATTGTACATTAGAAATATATGAAATGCCAGCCTTTTTGCTGGAGCGGGAGATAAAATAAAAATGTTGAAAGAATTAGACTCGAAACGAGTAGAACTGAAGATACTATCCGAAGACTACAAAAAACAACGTAATGAACTCAATGCCGAAGCAAGCACTCTTGCTGCAAAACGCAACGAACTTAATAAAAGTACAAAAGACCTCATCAATGAAGCACAGAACTTCAAGAAACTTCGCGATGAAAACAATGAGAAGGTAAAAGAATACAAATTACTGCGCGATGAGGTTAATGCCAAAGCTAATGATCTTTTTCTTAAGGTCGACACAATCCGGAAAGCTAACAATCTTGGCGGTCCATCTATCAAAGATATCCGAAAAGACATTGACCGTTTGGAATTTGCACAGCAAACAGAAGTATTGAGCACGAGCAAAGAGCGCGAACTTGTCAATAAGATCACAGAACTCCAGAAACTGTACCTTTCTAAAAAGGAGCAGCTTGAAGGCGACACCGAACTTAAGAACCTATTATCGGAAGCCCAAACCATTCGGGACAAAGCTTCTGAATATCATACAATCCTTTCTGAATATGCACAGAAAGCACAAGAAAGTCATAATGACATGATCACGACTTTCAAGGAAGCTGACAAAATACGTGCCGAGTCCGATGCATCACATAAGGAATTTGTAAAGGTCCAGGAAACAGCTGATGAATATCACAAAAAATTCATAGCCGCTCAAAAAGAGATTCGGGATATCAACAAAGAGATCCGTAAATTAAAGAAGAAAGAAACGGAAAGCAAGAAAGAAAATGCAAAAGCGGATGCAAGAAAAGATGCGGTGGATATTTACGAGAAATTCAAATCCGGTGAAAAACTTACCACCGAAAACCTCATGATCCTCCAGAGATCTGGTTTGCTCTGATAAAGTGATAATACACTAATTTATAATGGGTGATTAACATCACCCAATATTTTTTTTATTTTTTAACATCTCCGAGATGTGACTGCCGAAATTCCTTGTTTCGCATCAGACAGGAATCCGCGTTGTAGACAAGATCTTTCCGGATAGTTTTCCATACCTTTTTTAGGGTGTCCTTGTGAACATTCCCGAATGGGATCGGTATGCAGGCACATGGAAGAACATCACCTTCGGGGGTAACATGCAGCCATTTCCTGCCTGCAAAGCATCCGGTTATCTTCATAATATGCGGAATTGAAAAAACCCTCGGACCTTCTGTTTCATCGGCACGTTTTACAAAATCGTCAAGTTTTTCGAAGTCTTCGGGAGATAGTATCTCTGTTTCATGGTTTATCCAGCGACCTGTTGGAACGATCTCATAAAAAGAGAGTTCATGGACCCCCATTTCTCTCGCAAGCGCATAAAAATCATCAAGTTCATCGATGTTCCGTGGAGAGATCACGACATAGATGTTCACAAGCATCCCCGCATCCAGACAGTTCTTTATTGCTGAGATCGCATTCCTGTATACACCAGAGACTCCCCTCATGAAATCATGCCCCTCTTCGTTCGCACTGTCAAGGCTTACACTCACAGCATAGAGTCCGGCATTTTTTAAACTCAGCGCGCGCTCTGCCGTAAGTCCGACTCCTGAGGTGAACATCATGGTTGCTGCAAGGTTCGTGTTAACATAGCGGATAAGATCTTCCAGACCATCATAGACAAGTGGTTCTCCCCCATCGAATATGATCAATGTTGTTCCCATGCCAAGTGACTGGTCTATCACATCCTTGACCACAACAGGAGCAAGCTTCGCCTTGTTTTTTGTATCCGGCAATGCGCAGTGGATACATTTGTTTGGGCACTCTTCGGTAACCGATATCGTGACCTGTTCAGGAACCATTTTACCGCGCATGGCACGTATCTGGCTTGCAACAAGACGGTCGAATGCTGTGCTTGGTACAGGTGGCATCCACGTTGAAATGATCAATCTGTCGTCTTCGATCATGGAAGGTTTTGCATCATCAAAAATATCTAGCATCTCCGAAACCATTGGTTTGAGGAGTGGTGCTGCCAGACCTGAGGTCTTCATCCGGACGCGTCCGGCTTCTACCTCTGCGTATACTTTGAAAAATAGGTTATTAAAAAAATAATATTTCATTTTGATCCACCAATGCCTTTACTTATTTCTAAGTAGTGCCCGGTAGGACAGAAGGGATGCGGGATTTTTCTTGAGCATAAACAAACCGACTTGCATTGCCTGATTAAAGGAACTGCCATGCAGGAATGATAGGTCCTGTCCTTTAAAGGTCTCCATGACTTTATCGATCTCAGGATCGGTCATCTTACGCAGCGTCTCAAGTGCAATGCGCCCCAGATAGTACTCTGTCTTGAATTCCCTATTCCATTGTTTTTTGTATTCTGAAAGCTTTTTTGCTGAAACGTCACCCTTTTTCACAGCCTCAGCAGCCACATCTCCGCATATCTGCCCGGCACGCATACTGTATCCGATACCTGAATGACCTGCCGCACCGCCTGTGATCATAACTCCATTCGCAACGATCTGGTTCGGAATGGTTATAATGGGGTCGCCACCTACACATCTTTGCCCGATCTTAAGTTCTTCCAGTCCTTTGATACGCTTAAATTTCTCAACCCATGCATCAAAGAACTCAGAGACATCAGTGCCGTGCCTTCTGACATAAACACCAAGTGTTGCACTGTTTCCTCCACGGGGCGAATATGTGGATTTCCAGCCGGGAGAGACGCTTCCCAAGTAATACTCGAACATATCAGGTTCACCGATCCCATCAGCTTCGACCTCTGCTTCCATGGCCCATCCGATATCGTTCGGATACTTCATGGTTTTCAGTCCAAGCAGTCCCGCGATATTTGAATTGATACCATCGGAAACAATTACAATCTTCGAGCGTAACACACCACTGGAAGTACTTACAGAGAATGTATCGCCGGTCTTGAGCACATTATATACCTCAATACCCGTTCGAATATCCAATCCTGTTTTTCTTAGCTTCTTTTCATAATATTCATCAAACTTTGTGCGGTCAAGGAAGTATCCGGGGGTTTCGATTATGACATCTTCACCGGATGGCGCTACGATATGCGCACCTTTTAGTTCTTTTATTACATACTCTTTGTTGATCTTCTCTCCAGCTTTATCAAACATTCCCTTAAAAAAAGTATTTGCTGGATGTGGCGGGTGTCCAATCCTCTCTTTTTTGTCAATGAGTATAACATTTGCGCCTTTTAAGAATGCGTTCCTTGCAGCCATAATTCCAGCTGGAGAAGCGCCGATCACAATAATATCTACATCCATATCAATATCCTCATATTTATTACCACAAGATCGCAGCGTAATTTTCAGAGACCGTACACAGGATTACATCTAGGATAAGCGAACCAAACATCAATCCCCTGTATCTGGAACCCTGAAGGAACAGTTTACCTCCACGCTCAGATAACGGGTTCTTAATGAAGTCAAAAGATTGTGTGAGTATCCATAAACCGCCAATCATTGCCCCTGCAAAGAACACAGGTCCCAGCTGTGCGGTCAATCCGATAATAAGTGAAGCAATCACGCCTGCAGTCCAGCAAAGGGTTACGAATTTCGATGTTATCGGCACTCCGAACGTGACTGGAAAAGTCGGTGCTCCACGGGCACGGTCACCTTCCACATCCCTTGCAACACCTGCTAATGTAAAACCCCAATCCGTAACACACATCATTATCCCCAGGAATATCGCAGGAAGAGGTAATATCACGTCATCACCACCTTTCAGGATTCCTGCCGGGTCGAAGGCAAGCCAGATTCCTATAGGTACAAGCCCGTAAGCGATCCCTACCGGTACAAAACTTAGAAATGTCGCTCTTTTCGCCACTTTCGAATAGACGCTGATCGTCAGGACCGCAATGACCAATATCACAAATGATTCCGGGTTCAGGTACAGTGCAAGCGCAGATGCGATTAATGCTAAAAAGAGTGCATATAACAGGGCTGTTTTTTCGGAGATATTCGATGAAGGAAGTGGACGGTTCGGAAGATTGATTTCATCAATGTCCACATCACAACAGTCATTGAATACATAAGAACTCGTGATTGCTGCATATCCCCCGATAACTGCTATTATAAATGGGATGAGTGGTGGGAAGGAATTTACCAGAAGATATGATGCCAACAGTGCAGTTGCTGCTGGCAGCGCTAGATCCATATCTGAGATCTCAGGTCTTAACATTTCGATATAGGGGTTTAATGGCTTTGATTCTGCTGTTGATACCAAACATATCACCCATAAACACTACGTTTTATTCAATAATTGGGTTCAAGACCATCGATTTGTGAAAATGCTTTTTCGACCTCTTTTTTGGTCTCAACACGTGTTTTCTTGTCACGCTCCTGATTAATTGCATCCACCGCGATAGTATACATCTTTTCAAGTTCTGAAGTCGATTCCAGAGTAAGTACTGTAAGAACCTGTGGATAAACACCATTTCTTATAATAATGCCTTTGAATACATGACCAATCGCTCCAGAAAGTTTCTCAACCTCGTTGGAGATGTCATCAATGCTCAAATAGTTCTTGTCACCTTTGATGATTATCATTGCCCTGCTCGCTTCCTCATACACATTTGTCGAGAAAAGGAGACCTGCCGGGGAAAGTGATTTCTGGATCGCGGTTTTTACAGGGATGTCTTTGGTGGATTTATAGAATCCAATTGTTGCAAGTCCTGCACCTCCGCTCATAACGGTTTTAAAATCCCCGAGGTCAGTAACCATCATCATCTCGCTGTCCAGTGCATCCAGCAGGAACAGAAGACGCTCAGCGATCATGTCATTGATCCCGTCGTAGGCAGATTGCACATTCCCACCCAGTTGTTTCAGGAACTGGTTATCTGAAAGGATTATTCCGTCCGACCCGCTTTCGCGTATTTCCCGCAGAGAAAACGCTGCGTTCTGGAGGTAGAGGGATCCCTCTTCTCTAAATGGCAAGACCACAAATGCATATACGGGGAAATCATATGTTTCTTTGAGTTCCTTGATAAGCATTGGAGTAAATGATGAGCCGGTGCCGCCTGAGGCAGATGTAATAACAAATGCCACATCAAAAGTGCCTTTGTCCTCTATGTGACGCATTATAAGGTCCTTGTTCTCCGAAAACACTTTTTTTCCAACATTCCGGTTCGCACCAACACCGTGCAGGTGAGGAATATGTACCCTGTCCTTTGCTTTGGTGTAATTCAATTCTTTAAGGTCATTCTTTGCAGTGTTGACAGCAATGGTTTCTACCCTGCCTTTGAATTTTTGCTGTGAGTAAAACTTTGAAAATCTACTTTTTCCGGCAAATGCCTGTTTGTTAACCGCATCAAGAATACGGTTACCGCATTGTCCATTTCCTACGATCAAGATGTTAAGCAAATAATTCCTCCGGGTTTATAAAAATTATATAGAAATTGGTTTTGTACGAATATAGAATGATGGCTAGAATTTATATTGTTTATGTCGGTGGTATAACCATGCACCAATCGCAGTAATGGCAACGATTGGCAGGACGTAGACATAAATAGGTTGTTCATACAGATCATCGTATTTGCCTTTCTGTACATAAATATTATTTGTAACAGATTCTGTGCTCACCTTCTGATTTTCAGTATCTACACCGTTGTTATACTCATACGATAGTTTTGTTATAAGAGTATATGTCCCAAGTGTATTTGCTTTTAAAGTATACGAAAACTCCTTCTCCTGCTGCAAACCGAACGAATCCATATAGATCTTCGGCACACCACCGATTAACTCTATCCCATCGTCACCACTTACATATTCTAGATCTTCTGGAACCACGATCTCAATCCATACAACACTTGCAGGTGCATCACCGGTATTCTTAAGATGGACTGTCGAAGTTATCTGATCATTTCTGTCAATCGAAACACTATCAACATCAGTAGAGAGTTCAAGAAACGCGGTTTTTTCAGGTATTACCAGACCCTCCACGGTTAATGTTGGGGTGTTTGAGGAAGCAGGAGGGTAATTCTGGTCAGCAACGTTCGAAAATGTTGCTGTTGTTGGCTTAAATGTAAAGGTGCCCCCCTTGGTAGCCTTTAACATATAAACGTAGATTGTTTTTAATTCACCTATATCAATAGACATTTTGCTGGCTGGCTCAACAAATGTATCTTCAAGTATAAAGCTTTCCAGCATAGGGTTTGTGAATATTACATCCGTAGCGTCGTCATTACCTGTATTTAATGCAGTTATCGTCACTCTTACAGAATCCCCAACCAGTATACTTTTCTTGTCCACAGTCTTTGTGATTTCAATCACGGGAGTTCCGGAATAGCTTGCATATTCGTGACCCCCAACTATATTGTCACTTGTATAGATGTTCCCAATATTGTAGTCTGATACTGAAATAAATACCCTTGCTACTGGCAGAACACCGCCGGACACCGATCGAAGTTTTAGCTCCATTTCTCCCTCTTCAAAGTCAAAGGTAATTGAATCATTTATCTCAATCATTTTATCAATCTTCAATTCACCCCTTTCATATACTTTAAAGACGACTGTGTTTGCTTCCACAAAAACACTTGAAACATCTATTACATAATTGTTAATTTGGTATCCATGACCTTCGGTGATTGTCCCGTTGAAAATTTCAACTCTTGCAGATGCATTTCCGACGAACAGCATCAAAAAAACTGCTGCTAAAAAAACAAACACAGATATTCTTTTTAAACTAACCATATTCCCTCAATAACAAAAAACGTGTATTGCACATTTTTCCAATAATATTCTTGTAGCTCAATAATATTTGTTTAAATTAAATATGCAAATCTAATATAAAGCTTATGACTCTATTTTCTCAATTATCCGTTGAAATCTCCAGACTCATATCTATCCAATTTGCCTTATGGATGAGAGAACCCATGGAAATGACATCTACTCCGGTTTTTGCATATTCGGAAATGTTGTCAGGTACAATCCCACCTGAAGCCTCGATGATTACCGATGTGCGAAGTCCTTCATGTTTTAACGTCTCAATTGTCCGTATTATGCCTGCAGGGTCCATGTTATCCAGCATAATGATGTCCACGCCCATTTTCGCTGCCAGAACAGCATCTGATGTAAATTCCACTTCAACCTCAATCTTTTGTGTAAAACTGGTGCACCTTGCAGCCTGGATCGCTGCCTCAAGCCCCATGATTTTGATGTGGTTATCCTTTATTATAACCACATCCGAGAGGTTGAACCTGTGTTGGTCCCCACCTCCTGCCACAACTGCCATTTTCTCAAATTTACGGATTCCAGGTGTTGTTTTTCTTGTGCAGGCAACACGGGTTTTTGAATATGACTCGACCAGGCGCACACAACTGCGTGTTAATGTAGCGATACCGCTTAAGTGTCCCAGAAAATTCAGGACAAGACGTTCTGCACGCAGAACTGATACAGCATTTGCGTTGAGGGTGAAAATAATATCATCTGCATGCAGTTCATCACTGTTTGAATGATCCGTCTGTGCCTCTATGTTAAAATAATCAAAGATCGCTTTTGCTTCGTCAAGTCCTGCAAGGGTGCAGTCTTCCTTTGCAAAGATGACTGCATTGATCATCTTATCTGGAACCATGGTACAAGAAATATCATTATATCCCAGATCTTCGTCAATGAATCGTTCAATTTCAGTGATTAGCATCATTTTACCGCAGATACTTTATGTCTCAAGAGATTTATATGCTTGGAATATGTTATTGAGTTTTACTTATCTGGTCCAAAATATACTAACCAGTGATCGGATTCCAGATAAATTGCGGCTTAATAATTGCGCTTAAATAATATTACTTCAAACAGGAGTCCAGAATGCTAAAAATAGGAGTAGTCGGATGTGGAACAATCGGTACCGAGATATGCAAAGCTATTGACGATGGTTTCATAGACGTTGAACTTTATGCAATTTATGATCGGAAAAAAGAACATGTTTTAAATTTGAAATCAATGCTTAAAAGAACTGAACCACAGGTACTTGATATTGTAGAGATGGTAAAACATGTTGACCTTGTTGTTGAGTGTGCATCCCAGAGAGCGGTTTATGAAGTCGTGCCTACTGCACTCCATGCGCGTTGCGATCTTATGATCATGAGCGTGGGGGCGCTTACAGACAAAAATCTCAGGAACATGATGTTCAACCTTGCAAAACAGTACGACTGCAAGGTGTATTTTCCCTCAGGTGCGATCACCGGACTCGACGGGTTAAAATCTGCAGCAGCTTCACAGATATATTCTGTTACACTGACCACACAAAAACCCCCCCGCGGTCTCGCAGGAGCACCCTATATAATCCAGAATAATATCGATCTTGAAAGAATAACCAGTAAAACAACTATCTTCGAGGGAACAGCAGATGAGGCAGTCAAGGCATTCCCTGCAAATGTAAATGTTGCGGCAACACTGAGCCTTGCTGGAGTCGGGTTTGAAAAAACAAAAGTCAAGATCGTTGCAAATCCGGCATTGTCCACAAACGTACATGAGATCTCAGTAGAAGGCGAGTTTGGGAAATTCACCACTAGGGTTGAGAATGCACCCTCTCCGACAAACCCGAAAACCAGTTATCTGGCTGCATTATCCGCCATTTCTACGTTGAAGAAAATCGCAAGCCCGGTTCAGGTCGGAACCTGATCGATCACAATCAGATGCGAATGTAGGATCATAAATGATTTTGCAGGAAAATGCCACATACACACGTCTTTTCCACGGATCAGCTAATGCAGATAATGTAAGCTTCTCCAAACTTTAATATACTATATTTTGTGCACCATAAGAAAACGTTTTATGTAAGTGTGCTTATTGTAATGCAATTTCCCTACAGTGATTGAAAATATAAATTGTATTGATACAGTGATTATATGCAGGATAAGCAAGTAATTATCGATAAGATAAATAAATTGAAGAAACAACGTAATGCTGTGATCCTTGTCCATAACTATCAGCGGGATGAGGTCCAGGAAATTGCGGACTTTATGGGCGATTCCCTAGGGCTTAGTCAGGAAGCTGTAAAACAGAGTGCAGATGTGATCGTTTTTTGCGGTGTTCATTTTATGGCAGAAAGTGCTGCAATCCTTTCTCCTGGTAAAACAGTTCTGATCCCGGAGATTGATGCCGGATGCCCTATGGCCGCAATGGTTGACGTGGAATCACTTCAAAAAGCAAAGGAAGGGTGTCCGGATGCAGTTGTAGTGTGTTATGTCAACACATCTGCTGCTGTGAAGGCAGAGTGTGACATATGCTGTACATCTGCAAATGCAGTGGAAGTGGTGAATTCGCTGGACGCAGATGAGATACTGTTCGTTCCGGATAAAAACCTGGCAAAATATGTTGCTACACACACGGATAAAACGGTAATTCCATTTGAAGGGTACTGTCCGACCCACCATTCCATAACGGTAAGTGACATACTGCTGATGAAAGAAAAACACCCGAATGCCGAATTTCTGGCGCATCCTGAATGCCGTCTTGACGTACTTGAAATTGCAGATCGTGTATTCAGTACCACAGGTATGACCGATTATGCGAAAAGATCGCAATCCAGGGAGTTCATTATAGGTACTGAGAATGGCCTGCTTTATAGGTTAAAGACGGAAAACCCTGACAAGAAGTTCTATCCGGCAAGTGAGCATGCAATATGCCCGGACATGAAAATGATAACGCTGGAGTCTGTTTTGCGTTCACTTGAAAAAATGGAGTATGTGGTCAGCGTTCCGGAAGACGTAAGTGTCCGTGCAAAACGCGCACTTGACAGAATGATTGAGGTCAAGAGAAACAGGTGATTACAGGAGATCTATGCGTGCATATATTCAACTGATGCGTTACGGAAACTGTTCAATGGCAGCATTTGCGGTTGCTGCCGGCGTACTTATTGCATACAATATATTAAAAAATGGGACTGTAGTATTCCCGTATTACGATACAGGACTCGTCTTTATGGTAGGGTTTTTGGTAACTGGTGGTGGGAATGCCATCAATGATTATTTTGATATTGATATTGATGCTGTGAACAAACCATGGCGCCCAATCCCATCCGGTCAGGTCAAACTTCCGCATGCTCTTTATTTTTCACTCATGCTCTTTGCTCTCGGTACAGCACTGGCATTTGTTATTAACCCCATATGCGGAACGATCGCACTTGCCAATTCCCTACTTCTTATCTACTATGCCAAGACCCTGAAGCGCACTGTACTGGTCGGTAACATTGCTGTCGCGTATCTTACAGGTTCAACGTTCTTTTTCGGTGGCGCTGTGTTCGGGCTTGAAGGTCTGGAAGCCCTGTCGGTTTTGTTCCTGCTTGCCACATTTGCAACTGTCGCGCGTGAGATCGTAAAGGACATCGAGGACATAGAAGGTGACCGAAAGGAAGGTGCAATCACCCTTCCGATTAAACTGGGTGCTAAAAGGTCCGCGTACATTGCTGCATTCATAGGTTTTATCGCAGTACTGCTGAGTCCTCTTCCATACCTGCAATCAATAATTCCAAGTGCCACGTATCTCTATATCGTAGCTCTTGCGGATGTTTTTTTTGTGATAGCTGCCTTTGAGATCCTTGTCAGAAATGATGCAGCCAAATCATCGAAACTTTTTAAGATCGCCATGGCATTTGCACTGGTTTCCTTTGTAGCAGGAGCATAAACAACAGCTATCGGATCATTTACGCCCGGAGCTATTTTTTTTAACCTGATGGTCCAATGGCGAGGGTAAATTGTCGAATAGTTCCCCTTCCCCGCTGTAAGCAAGTGATGAACTGTGTTTCAGGTATTCCCTGAGCATCATGGGAAAAGAGGCAGCAGGCACAAATCTTACACCAAGCTGTTCAGCCCATTTCTGGATCCCATAGTCGCTTGCAACAACAGCCGCGTCCAGTTCCTTAGCAAGCAACAGCACGTCGATGTCAGGGGCACTATCAAGAATTCCATAGCGAAGAGCGGAACGATATTTATTCCTGAATTTTCCAATTATCCCGCCTATGACCTCTCGCTCGATCTCTTCTTCTATCTCGTTTTTGTGCTTTGCTTCGGATGTTAAAAACAGACATTCTGTGGCAGCTTCCCATATGGTTTCTTCTGCCACGTTCATACCTTTATTGATCCGCTCGCGCATAAAGGACACATACTCATGGAATATTCTGGACGGGATCATAACACTGTACCTGTCCGGTGCTTTTTTGACAAGCCATGTGTCAATTTTTGCAATCACATCACTGTCACAGCCGTTATTCCTGGCAAATTCGTGCAACTCGTCGTACACGGACGGAAAAGCTACATAGCAGCTAATGCCAAACTGAAGGCGTACCTCTGCTATCAGGTCGAGTGCTCCCCGCATTCCATCACATAGCGTGGAACTGCCAATCTCTTTACGCATCTGTGTATCTGTCAGCGCGGTGGTGTCAAGAACGAATCGTTGTCGAAGCATCAATTTACTTCCATTTTTAAGGTTGGTCTTTATTTAATTTGGCTTGTAAGGTCAAATCAAGTTCACTTATGGAATTATATCTGTCCTGCTGTGCTAAGTACTTTTGGATGAAGCTGTGTTTCAAGTTGCAAGCAGGTTGTTTTTTTAGATTTTGGTGATGTGTCAGTCCAGAAGCTAATTGTAATTACCATTTCAACTATTATTTTTATCCTCCAACCTCCTTTGAACCCCTTCACCTGTTAAATCCCGGATCACATCAGACGCGATTCATCTGGCACTTTTTGAATCATTTTTTTGGATATGTTTAGCAGTTTTAACTTTTAGCCGAGAAGTTCCCTTTCGTAAGATGGGGGATGAAAGGCGTACTATCCGCATACAACATTGAAA
>CAZQWP010000015.1:0-13883 GCA_964597005.1 uncultured Methanosarcinales archaeon
TCCAAACATCACTCTTATGTCCTGTTCGGAAGTTGAAAATGTGAGCGGAAGCGCCGGTAACTTTAAGGTCAGGGTTCGTAAAAAGGCGAGGTATGTGAACGATAACTGCATGGCTTGCGGTAGATGCAGCAACGTGTGTCCTGTTTTTGTAGAGAACGATTTCAACTGTGGTGTAAAGGACAAAAAGGCTATATCCCTGAGTTTTGCTCAGGCAGTGCCACAGATATACTCCATAGACCCGGAAAAGTGTATCAACTTAACAGGCGGTACCTGTAGTAGGTGTCAGGATGTCTGTAAGGTAGATGCAATTAATTTTGACCAGAAGGACGAATTTGTCGAACTCGATGTTGGTACGATTATTGCAGCAACAGGATTTGATGAATTTGACGCGTCAAGAAAACCACAGTATGGCTATGGTCTCTTTGCGAATGTAGTGACCCAGATGGAACTTGCAAGGATATTCGGGGTAAACGGTCCGACAGAGGGAAAACTTGCACGCCCATCAGACCTATCGAAGCCTCAGCGAATTGTTATGATCCAGTGCGTAGGTTCAAGGGACGAAAAGCCAACCGGTAACCGATACTGTTCACGCTATTGCTGCATGGCGGCACTTAAACATGCAAGTTTGGTTAAGAAAAAATATCCTGATGTTGAGGTCACCATATGCTATATCGATATGCGTGCTTTTGGTCTGTATGAGAACTACTACCGTGCAGCTCAGGACACAGGTGTATCCTTTGTGCGCGGACGTCCGGCTGAAGTGATAGAAAAGCCCGACAAAAGTCTTGTTGTGAAGGTAGAGGACACTCTTACCCAGAAAGTAAAGGAGATCCCGGCTGACCTTGTAGTCCTCTCGGTAGCAATGGAAGCATCTACAGGTACAAGGCAAATCGCCCAGACACTTAATGTGACACTGGGTGAAGATGGCTTTATCAAGGAAAAACACTCAAAACTAAAACCTGTCGATACCTCAAGGGATGGTATCTTTGTATGCGGCACAGCCCAGTCCCCAAAGGACATAACAGATACAATAGCCCAGTCCGGACTTGCGGCAGCACGCACCCGTGCTTTTATTTCAGGTGGCTCGATAACACTTGATCCCGAGATTGCCAGGGTTGACCTATCATTATGTGATGGCTGTGGTGAGTGTTTGAACTGTCCTTTTGATGCTATATCCATGAACGATCATGGTAATGTAGCAATTAATCCTCTAGTTTGCAATGGATGCGGATACTGCACAGTATTATGCAGTCAAAAAGCCATCAGCATTGCCGGATACACAGAAGAACAGATCCATGCAGAAATCGAAGGTGTACTTGAAAAGGGAGACTTGCTCGCATTCTTAAGCCGCAATATCGCGTATGCAACAGCCGATAATATCGGAAGCAGCGCAGCAACATATCCGGCGAATACCAAAATCATAAAAGTGCCAACAACCACGATTGTCACACAAAGCATGATAAAACAGGCGTTTGGAGCCGGTGCCCGGGCAGTACTGATGGTCGAGGAACCCACGGATGACCCGATCGGAGAATCTGTTTATTCACTTGCACTGGATAATTTCAAGAAACTGAAAGATGAACTGGGTGATCCGAGCAGACCTATTCATTTCAAGAAGGCTTACATTCCTCATTACAGGGGACTGGCCAATACATTCACAACCCTTTCGCAAGAGGAGGTGGGAGAATGAGTGGAGAGGTTACAGGAAGACTCAGCGGCTATGACACTCCTGAATGTGAAACCCTTGTAAAAATTGTGAAAAAAAGCCTGAGGACATCCGATGCCATCGGTATCGACCGTTGTATGCAATGCGGAGCTTGTACCGCATCTTGCCCTGCGGCGCGGTTTACGGACTATAATCCCCGCCAGATTGTAAAAAGGGTGATGGAAAATGATTGCAGCGTCATTGGGGATGAGATTATCTGGAACTGTTTTTACTGTTATACCTGCCACCTTCGCTGTCCCAGGAACAACAGTCCGTCGCAGGTTGTGCAGGTTCTGCGGCAATTATCCATAAATGAGGGGGCAGGGCTGGATAAGATCGAAATGCTATTTGACTATGGGAACGTATTTGCTGAAACCGGGGTTAGCATACTGCCACCTCTTTATCTTCAACAAATGGAAAACGATTTTGACAAACCATGGCTTGAATTTAAAGAGAATCTTGATGCAGTGCGTTGCGAACTTGGGTTAGGTCCCATTAAGATAAGGGATAACGGACGAGGTGAGATTCGTGCAATCCTTGAGGGAACCGGATTTTTTGATAGGGTAGAGAGGTTGAGACAGATGGCAAATTCCAGTGAAGGTGGGAAATGAAAAAGATCGAACATATTCCGGATCAGGGAATACTTCTATTCAAGACTTGTATGGTAACTAACGAATACCCAGGTATTGAGAGTTCAAGCACCTATGCCTTTGACAGACTAGGTGTTGATTATTTCGTAAGCGATGAGCAGTCCTGCTGCACAGGTCTTGGATTCTATTTTGACCTTTTCGACCAGCTTTCAACAACAGCAATTGCAGCCCGGAACTTTGCCATTGCAAAGAAAAAGGGATATCCTAACATCACCACCATGTGCTCTACCTGTTATGCAATAAACAAGAGGGCTTGTTCCCTGTTAAACGAAAATGAAGAGGTTCGCACAAAGATAAATTCGATTTTCAGGCAGGCAGGTCTGGATGACCTCACATACGAGAAGAACAGCCTTGACCAAGTGGATAATTTCTACCATGTGGTTGAAATCCTTTTAAACAAAGCCGATAAAATAGGGGCACTTAATACGATGGATTTTTCGGGGGTCCGGGTTGCAGCCCATCATGCCTGTCATTACTACAAGATCAACTATGATGATGTAATCGGTAATCCCGAGAATCCGCAGTTGATCGATACGATTGCAAGGTCCTGCTGTGCTGATGTCGTTGAATGGTATGAAGATAGGACCCTCACATGCGGTGCCGGTTTTTCGCAGCGCCATATCAATCGGGAAACGTCCCTCAAGGTCACCCATGCCAAGCTTGAGAGCTTAAAGAACGCCGGCATAGACCTTATGCTTCATATGTGTCCCAACTGCCAGATACAGTATGACCGGTACCAGCCTGTTATTGAAAAGGAGTTCGGGACAGAATACGATTTTGTTCATATGCACATCTCCCAGTTTGTTGCGCTTGCACTTGGTGCAGACCCTGATAAGGTATGCGGCTTCAGGACGCATTCCGTACCCCTTGATGATTTTTTGAACAGGCTCAAATAAAAAAGTAAAACACATTATAGCAGAACATTTATGATGCAAATACCTATGTAGTTTAGCTTAATAGTTCTACATACGATCAATCAGGAGTTGTGTTTTTGGGCACGATCAGTGAAAAAATATTCAGCCGTGCAAATGGTAAAGAAGTAAAGGCCAACGAGTTCATAATTGCAAATGTGGATTACGCAATGGCGCATGACGGTACGAGCATTCTGGCGGTAAAGTCTTTTAGGGAGATGGGACTTAAAAAAGTATGGAACCCTAGAAGAATCGTGATACCATTTGACCACCTGACGCCTGCCAACACCGAAAAAACTGCATTCCTCCAGAAAGATATCCGCAACTGGATTAAGGAGCAGGAGATACAGAACTTCTATGACATAGGCAACGGGATATGTCATCAGGTACTGCCTGAGAATGGTTTTGCCATGCCAGGGAAACTGGTGGTAGGTGCGGATTCCCATTCGTGTACCTATGGTGCGTTCGGGGCATTTGGAACAGGTGTCGGAGCTACGGATATGTCTGAGATATTTGCTTCGGGTAAACTATGGTTCAAAGTACCTGAAACCATTAAGATCATAGTGGATGGCAGTTTAGGCAACCGTGTATCTTCAAAGGACCTGACTCTTAATGTGATCGGTAAGGTAAACGCTGCTGGTGCGACGTACAGGGCAGTGGAGTTCTATGGGAGCACCATTTCCGATCTTTCAATATCCGGGCGCATGACGCTCTGTAATATGGCGATAGAGATGGGGGCAAAGGCTGGTATCGTTCCGCCTGATGAAAAGACCTTTGAGTATCTCAAAGGGCGGGCGGTGGAGGAATATGAACCTGTCTATGCGGATGATGATGCGGACTATGTTAAGGAGTATCATATTGATGTGAACGACCTTGAACCGCAGGTTGCCCGCCCTCATGAAGTGGACAACGTATGCGGGGTTTCGGAAGTTGCTGGAACGAAGGTCGACCAGGTGTTTATAGGTACATGTACGAACGGTAGGCTGGAAGACCTTGAAAGCGCAGCAGAGGTTCTGAAAGGTGAGAAGGTGGCAGTCAGGACAATTGTCATACCTGCATCACGCTCGATCATGATCGAGGCAATCAAAAACGGAACCGCAGAAACATTACTTGAGGCGGGTGTCACCTTTGCAACGCCGGGATGCGGACCATGTCTTGGTGGGCATATGGGCGTGATCGGCGAAGGTGAGGTATGCATATCAACCGCAAACCGCAATTTCAAAGGGCGAATGGGTACAGGCGGATTTATCTATCTGGCATCTCCTGCAACTGCAGCAGCATCGGCACTGACCGGTGAGATCACTGACCCACGGGATTCCTGATATCATAAAGGAGTGAGGTTCACTTATGACTGAAGAAATAACTGAAGCAAAAATCAAACATCTGCTTGGTCACTGGATAGAACACAACGAAAGCCACATCAAGAGTTTCAGGGATTGGGCTAATAAGTTACAGTCTGCCGGCTTTGGTGATGCTGCAGAGGATATACTACTGGCTGCGGATGAGATGGACGAGTCCAGTGAATATCTGGCAAAAGCAAAAGAAAGGGTGTCAGATTAGAATTTCTCACGCCCGAGTTCTGCGTGTGCGCGTGCAAGGTGTCCTGCAGCCTGTGCACCGATAAGTGAGAGTTCACCTGCAAGAACCGCAGCCGCCACAATTTCAGCCAGTTTCTTTGCATTCGCACCGGGCGGGTTGCCGGAACCTGCAACACCAAGAAGGTTCAAACAATCCTTCTGTGTTCCGATACCTGTGCCTCCACCTACAGTTCCAACCGCTATCGCCGGTAGTGTGACTGCACAGTAAAGGTCGCCGTATTTTGTAAGCTCCATGGTCGTTATGGCAGTGCTTCCTTCCACCACATGCGCTGCATCCTGACCACACGCAAGGTACATAGCAGCAATGACATTTGCAGCGTGTGCATTAAATCCAAGCGAACCGGCGCGTGCAGAACCCAGCAGGTTCTTTCTGTAGTTCACATCCACCATTGCCTCAGGCGTTGATTTTAGTTTACCTTCGACCACGTTTTTTGGAACCGTAACATCTGCAACAACGGTTTTGCCCCTGCCAAGGATGGTGTTGATAGCAGCCGGCTTTTTGTCGGTGCACATGTTCCCGGACAGTGATATCGGGATTGCACCAAACTCGTCAACGATCAGGTCGACCACTGCGTCCGTTGCGATGGTTACCATATTCATTCCCATGGCATCCTTTGTGTCATAAGCGAACCTTAGATAAACAGTATTTCCGGTCACGTATGGTTCCACACTGAGCAGCTCCCCGAATCGCGTGGTTTCCGCTGCTTTTTTCTGCATCTGCTTGAAAATATGCGGGTCTTTCACCCATTCAACGAACTCTTTTGAACGTTCCACATTCTCCAGTTTAAAAACAGGTGCACGTGTCATCTCGTCCTTGAATATCCGTACAGTTGCACCGCCAGAGCCCGTGATCACAGAACAGCCCCTGTTTATGCTGGCAACCAGGGCACCCTCGGTGGTTGCAAGTGGAAGCTGATACTCACCATCAGCAAATTCCCCGTTCACTTTTAATGGTCCGGCAACACCGAGAGGGATCTGGACCGCACCGATCATGTTCTCGATATTTCGCTTTGTAACATGCTCGGCATAGATAGTATAATTCTGGATATGCTCAAACCTGACATTCACCTGTTTCTCAATCGCAAGTCTTCGAAGTTTCACAGCGGTCTGTGTATCCGTGCACGTATCGATCTTTCGAAATGCGACCTCTCCGACAAGTATCTTCTCCAGTAAGATTTTCTCCTCTGCGCTTAATTCGGTTGTTGATGCCATAAGCAATCACCACGTTTGATGGATAAGTGCCGCCATTCCCTGTTTTCCATTAAGGTAAATATAATGCCGTTAATTCAAATATTGATCGTTTACAGTGTGAGGATTAACTGCTCTTCCTCGCGAAATCTTAGGAACATCTCTGCCACTTCATTCGAATGGATCAATTCAATGCCCGGAATGAGTTCTTCTTCCTTCATTCCGATCATGGATGCTGCGAGATCACAACATTTGAACTGTACACCCAGTTCTATACATTCTTCCATTTTTTTGTCGTATGCAGGTGATCCGTACTTGTTTTTCTTACCAAGGATTACCCCCATGGGACCCCATAAGATCACCACAACTTCAAGACCTTTTTTACGGTAATATTTAGCAAACCGAACGATTTCCTGAGGGCTCGTGCTTTCATAAACCATATTTTTAAGCAGCAGTAATACTTTAGTGACTTTTGCCATTCATACACCATGCGTTTTGGATAGTAGTATATGGCGAAAAATTAGCCTATATATATATAAATGTTAGGTTTGGAGAATTCAGCGATGTGTCGGAAGAATGCGAATACAAAACTGAATTTGATCGTGTGTTCTGTGTGAACAACTGGCACACATCTGGACGAAAAGGTTCTTGAATAAGATTAAACAATTACTAGCTTCAAATTCTCCCTGTTACCTGACTATCACAACTGTGTTACCGTTAACGTCCATAACATCGACAGCTCGTCCTGCAGATATCACTTCTCTCTCGATCTGCACCGATTCAGGACCAAGTTCGATCTCTTCATCGCCAACGATCACAACGATACTACCTTCTGCTGCCTGTTCTGCAATCCTTTTTGGATCCTCCGCAGTCAAGGACTTTATGATCGCACCTGCCTTGTTCCTGAACTTCGGTCCTATGATGCCCATGTTGGGTTTGACGTTAACAGGCACATGCTCAAAATCAGGTTCTCCTTTGATAACCTCTACAGGGGAATTTGTGGCACCCGCTATATCCCTTGCATCACTCAATTCACCATATATCTCAATTTTTTTGAGCGGTGCATTCAATGCCATTCCGTTATCGGATTTATATCGCCTGACATTGCCTGCTATATCTTTTATGAGTTCACCGGCACGTTCTGCATCTTCATTGATGAATGCTTCGTTGACCTCTGGCCATGATCGGGTATGGACGCTTCCAGTGCCAAGCCGCGAGTACATCTCCTCTGCAAAGAACGGTATGAAAGGTGCAAGAAGCCGCGCAAGTATGTCCATCGTCATGTAGAGTGTGTACTGTGCAGTTTTGCGGTCGTTCTCATCTTCGCCATAGAGCCTTGATTTTACGAGTTCCAGGTAATTATCTGCAAGAGTTTCCCATGCAAACCCACGAATGGATTTGAAAGCCTCATCGAACTGGTATCCATCCAAACTTGATGTCATGAACCTGACAAGTTTGTTCAATTTGCTGAGAAGCCACCTGTCAATTACAGGCAGGTCATCAGGATTGATATCCTTCGTATCTTTGGTACCGTAGTTCTCAAGATGCGACATTGAGAACCTGTAAATACTCCACATCTTGTGGAGGAATCGTGAAGCTGCTACAACATCCTTCCACCTGAACATCACATCGGACCCGGGAGAACCGCCTACAGCAGCCCATTGCCTGAACGCATCGGCGCTGTACTGTTCAATCACCTTTTCGGGTGAAATGATATTTCCCAGTGACTTGCTCATCTTGTGCCCGTCTTCCCCGAGCACCATCCCATTGATAAGGATCGAATCCCATGGCCTGATGCCAGTAAGTGCCTTTGAGCGAAGTATTGTATAAAATGCCCATGTACGTATGATGTCATGACCCTGAGGACGAAGCTGCGCTGGAAGGCGCATGTCATGTTTGCTCAGCCAGCCAGAGGCATGCAACGCCGTGATGGACGAATCCATCCAGGTATCCAGCACATCCTTTTCAGCCTCGAATTCAGTAGAACCGCATTCACATGCTTCTTTTGGCATATCCTTTGTGGGGTCAAGGGGAAGCCACTCTTCCTTTGCAACCATCATCTTGCCGCAGTCCTTGCAATACCAAACTGGTATGGGGGTTGCGAATATCCGCTGGCGTGAGATGCACCAGTCCCATTCCATGGTTCCTGTCCAGTTCTGAAGCCTGATCTTCATATACTCTGGCAACCACTCGATCTCATCGGCAGTTGTCAGGATCTCGTCGCCATCGATCTTCACAAACCACTGGCGCTCTGAGAGTATTTCGATGGGTGTCTTGCACCGCCAGCACATGCCCACATTCTGGTCAAGCGGCTTCTGGTCATAGAGGTATCCTTCGTTTTTGAGGTCTTTGATAATCGCTTTCTTGCATTCTGGAATGCTCATACCTTCATATTTCTCGGCAATCTCTGTCATGTGCCCGTTCTTGTCAAGGGCTTTTCGAAGCGGCAGGTTGTGCTCTACCCACCAGCGCACGTCCTGTTTGTCACCAAAGGTACAGATCATGACAACCCCTGTGCCAAAGGAAGGATCTACTTCCTTATCCCCGATGACAGGTACCTCATGACCGAACAGCGGAACTTTTACAGTCTCTTGTATGTATTTATTATAACGTTCATCATCCGGATTAATGGCAACAGCTACACATGCAGCAAGCAGTTCCGGGCGGGTGGTTGCAATTTCAAGTTTATCGAAATGCAGGAAATTCAACTGCGTCTCCCTGGCATCATACTCAACCTCTGCGAAAGCAATTGCAGTTTCACATCTCGGGCACCAGTTGACAGGGTGGTCTTCCTGGTATATCCGACCCATATCATGCATTTTGACAAACGATCTCTGTGTCTTCACATAATAGGCTGGTTCCATTGTGACAAACTCATTGCTCCAGTCGGTGGAAAATCCGAGACCCATCATGGTATCGCGCATCTTCGCGATATTCCCAGCTGTGAGTTCTTCGCACATTCTGCGGAATTCTGCCCTTGGGACCTGGTTTTTTGTGATGCCGTGTGTCTCTTCGACCTTTACCTCTGTGGGAAGGCCGTGACAGTCCCATCCCTGTGGGAACATAACATTAAAACCCTGCATGCGCTTGTACCTTGCCACAAAATCGATATAGCACCAGTTAAGTGAATTACCGATATGGAAATTCCCTGTCGGGTACGGAGGCGGCGTATCTATGATATACTGGGGTCTGCTGTTGTCCTCCCAGTCGAAATGGTACATGGACATATCCCATGCCTTCCGCCATCTTGGTTCAATCTCATGCGGGTCATATTCTTTTGGAACCGTCATCAAAAAACTCCAATAATTATTAACTAGTAGTAATGTGTCATGTTACAGTGGTCTGGGAATATTTAAATATATCTGGTTTCGGATGGAAAGCATTGGTTTTTTTGTCTTTGAGTAGTAATATACCATTATCGGTTTAGCTAAAAATGGAGTGAAGCAAACCGTCACATTCCGTCACATGTTAAATAACCTGCAATGGTCTGGCGTTCACCAAAAACAATTTATTTGATTCAGTTCAATCAGAATAGGGATTACCTGCAAGTGCTTAGAACTGGAACTTGCTAGAATTGAAACTCGCAGGTAACGATAGGGTCGGATTGTTTGTGATTAACAAATAGCTAGCTGCAAGGGTGTTTGTACTGCCATCAACTGAGGGTAAATGACACATAAAAGCTTCAAACAATAAATAGAGGGTGAGATGATGGAATTTAAGGATATATTAAAAGGAAAAGAGGATGAAGGTAAGGAAAAACACGTTCCATCGATCGAGATTGGAAAGGGACGTGGTGAAAAGCAGGTTGATATCGTGCGGGTGTTCGTGGGTAAGGAAGTTCTCCATCCCAACACGGTTGAGCATCATATCGTATGGATCGAACTGTATGGTATTAGGAAAGATGGCCAGGTGGTTGATATCGGAAGGGTGGATATTGGTCCTGTTTACACCAATCCCAATGTAAGGTTCCAGGTCAATGACATCGGTAGTTTCAAGGCTTTTTGTGCCCTTGAATATTGTAATGTCCATGGCGTATGGCAGAACTGCATAGAGGTCGAATAACAAAGGAAATCCTTTTTTTGAATGGTGAGGTGATAGCTCTGAAAAACAATGTAGAAGAAATAAAGAACAAAAAAGGCTTCCTACCAAGATCAGTAAAATACGCAAAGAAAATAAACGACGATTTTGCGGAGGGGTTGGCAGGGTTCTACAAATCGATATGGGATGAGAGAGAAGGTGGACTTTCCATGAAGGAAAAACATATCATCGTCTTTTCAATCGCATGTTCCAACAACAACATCGAAAGTGCTGTTAAGATACTTGAGCGACTGAAACAGTATGGGGTAACCCGTGGCGAGATTAATGACGTCATGATGATCGCAGCATGGACAGGTGGGATACAGAATTTTACAGGTTTCAGCGTTGCTGTACTGGATGCAATGGAAAAGTTAGGTTACTAGGTCTATTGGAAAATTGACGGAGTGGATATATATGGAAGGAGCAGAAGAAGGCAAATACTGCCTTGATTGGTTTATGTGTTTTAAGAAACAATCAAGGAAATGAATACCAGGAAAAAGTGAGTTGACCCACACCGGGGTCGGTGGGGTGGCTCACTTTTCTTCAGAATACCCGATCTCCTCTTTTGTTAGGTAGCATGCCGGGTCATCAGCCCATACATTATCATAAACGGCTTCTGCACGCACACGGAAGTTTCCGTTGCAGATGTCGAACCATTTACATTTTGCACACCTGTCGGCATTTGCCTTGATAAGGGGTTTACGGTTCTTAAGACCAGCCATAAGTTCATTGCTGGTATCTGTCCATATCTCGCTGAACTTTCGCTCCTTCACATTGCCAAAACTATAATGCCTCCAGAACTGGTCAGGGTGGACCGATCCGTCCCAGGATACACATCCAATGCCGATACCTGTGGAATTACCCTGGTTCATCATTAAAAGATCGTATACATCTTTGGCACGCTCCGGGTTTTCCTTCAGCAGCCGGAAGTAGACATAGGGTCCATCACAATGGTTATCAACGGTCAATACTTCCAGAGGCATGCCCTTGTCATGAAGTTCCTTTGTCCTGTCCATGATAAGGTCAAGTGTTTTGCGGCTTTCCTCATAGGTAAGGTCCTCTTCTATCAGTTTTGAACCGCGCCCCGCATAGACTAGGTGGTAGAAACATACACGCGGTATTTTTTCTTCCTCAATAAGGTCAAAAATTGCAGGAATATCCGCAACGTTTTTTTTGTTGATGGTGAAGCGCAAACCCACTTTGATACCTTCACGCTGGCAGTTGCGAAGTCCACTGAGTGCCGCATCAAATGCTCCGGGCATCCCCCTGAACATGTCGTTCGTTTCCCTTACACCGTCAAGTGAAATCCCTACATAGGAAAGCCCGATCTCTTTCAATACCTTTGCCATTTTTTCATCGATCAGGGTGCCGTTTGTTGAGATAACGGCACGCATCCCCTTTGACCTCGCATAGTCAGCAAGTTCAGGCAGGTCATTGCGTATAGTAGGTTCACCGCCTGAGAATAATATTACGGGAGCCCCAAACTCTGCAAGGTCATCGATCAGTTCTTTGCCCTGCTCAGTGGTCATTTCGTTTTGAAACTCAATGTCCTTTGCATGTGCGTAGCAGTGCATGCATTTAAGGTTACATCGGCGGGTCATGTTCCAGACCACTACAGGCTTTTTATCCTTCGAAAACTGCAAGAGGTGTGAAGGAAGTTTTTTAGAATCACGCCCGTACCTGAGGGCATCGGACGGCTCAACAGTACCGCAATAAAGTTTTGAAATTCCGATCATCGTTATTCTCCTCGTTATCCAAGTATCATTAAAGTAGGTTTATAAGTAGTCCTCGATGTTCATCATATTTTATCTCTATGGCTGACGTGTTGTCCACCAGAGCTTTTTCCACATGCAGTTTTACTTCGTCCCGTTCATATGTGACATCACCTGCAAGCGCTTTTTCCACAAAAGCAATTTCAAATTGCTCACAACAGCCACCGCCACCTATGAATAAACGAACAGCCTCAGCATTCTCTTTTTCTATGTATTTTCGTATATGTTCAACTGCATTATCATCAATGATAAGATCGCTCACTCTTTTTCACCACATGTATGGCAGTAACTTTCATGGATTATTAGAACTGTATGACCTCACGTCACCAAGCATTGCTTCAAATGTATATTTCTCAGGTATGATTTTCACATCAACGCCATAGCTCTTTAAGGTCTTTGCTGTTGGGATCCCGATGGCTGAGACCAATGAATCGTTCAGGGCAGCTACAATACGATCACCAGCACCTATTTCATCTGCCTGCGCAAGGAAGTTGCGTACCATCATGGAACTTGTGAATGCAAAAACCGATATCTTGCCGTCAAGTGCGCGCCTGACTAGCTCTTTTTGTGCTTCTCCCTCGGGTTTTGCGAGGGTGTATACCTGCGTTTCAAATACTGATGCACCGCATTTATTGAGTCCTGATATAAGCAATGTAGCTCCGAACGAACTTCGTGCGACATCGACAGTCTTGCCCTTAACATCCGGGCAGAGATATTCGACCAATCCTTCAGAACTGTAAACATCCGGCATACCTGAGCCACCGATGCCCAGTTTAATAAGTGCTTTCTGTGTGTTAGGACCGATGGCAATCACATTTGTATTTTTAAGGGCATCGATAAACGCCTCTTTTTCCTCCTCCAAAATTTTCCTGAGGGTAAAATCAATGCCATTGGCGCTTGTAAATATCACGTAATCCGATTGGCCCCCTAGAACACGTTTCACAAAACCGCCAAATCCGTCATCTTGAATCTCCACGATTTCGATCATAGGAGCTGCCACCGTATCAAACCCGAATGACTCCGCCATCTTAACGGAATCCTCAAGGTAACTTTCCGGCCGCATGATTGCAAGAACGGGTTTTTGGTCTTTTTCTTTCATATCAATCCTCCCGGATATCATTTTAATCGAATTATTACGATCTTATAGAAACATATCCAAACCTTTCAGGATGAACATCCAATGATTTCCCGGACCTTGACAACGTCCCCGATAATCGTTATAGCAGGTGCTTTTACACCTCGTTCCTTTGCAAGACCAACAATAGTTTCAAGGGTTCCGACGGTCACACGCTGGTCAGGACGTGTTCCTCTCTCCACAAGTGCCACTGGTGTAGCTGGATCTTTTCCATATTTCATGAGTTCCCCGACATTACGCTCAAGCATCTTAACACCCATGAGGATTACGATCGTGCCATTGAATTTTGCAAGGATTTCCCAGTTAAGACCAGTTTTATCCTTTGTCGGGTCTTCATGTCCTGTTATGAATGTGACCATGGATGCATGGTCCCTGTGCGTCACCGGGATGCCGGCATATGCAGGTGCAGCTATTGCAGACGTTATGCCGGGCACGACCGTAAATTCGATACCTGCTTTTACAAGTTCCTCTGCTTCCTCACCGCCACGTCCGAATATGTAGGGATCGCCGCCTTTTAATCGGACGACCATCTTTCCTTCCTTTGCTTTTCCAACCAGCAGTTCGTTTGTTTCCCATTGTGAGAGTTTATGGTCTCCGGCATATTTTCCTGCATCTATCTTTTCGGCGGTTTCAGGAATTGAATCAAGAATAGCCTTGCCTGGAAGCTGATCATAGACTACAACATCTGCGGTATCAATGAGCCTGCGGGCTTTTAATGTCAATAGTTCCGGATCACCGGGACCTGAGCCCACAAGGTATACTTTTCCGTATTTTGGAGTCATAGTATTGTAAATCCTCTCAGGGTTAGTTTTGGAATTGTAAATACCTGATATAATAAATAGTTATA